>JBKQMP010000037.1:0-3524 GCA_052146665.1 Dissulfurispiraceae bacterium | reverse complement strand
CAGGGGGGGCATGAGTTCGCAGACATCGTGAAGGCAAACCAATTCTGTCAGACATCAGAGATAGATGAGGGAATACGGTGTCCATCCTGCCGTTCAGAAGCGGTGTATCGCTATGGAAAAACAGGGGCTGGAAAACAGCGTTATTATTGTCTCCTCTGTGAAATGCAATTCACGGGCTTTACAAAAAGAACCTTTGTGCGCAGCAGGCCGCTCTGTCCTGTGAGTGGTAATCCTATGCATCTCTATATGAGGAGCGGCGAGAAATACCGCTTCCGTTGCTCAAAGTATCCTCAGTGCGGGGCATTTATGAAGATGATGGTGCGCCGTGATGATGAGTCGGCGCGGCGGATCATTTCCTGTTCCTGACAAAGGACCGCAAAAGATTCATGAAAGAACCTTCGATCCTGATGAACCAGATTACGCATCTTTTTTCTTCATACAGAAATCGGTATACGCTAAGGAGTTTCCTAGCGCAAAAAGTATTCGCGCGCTCTTATGACAGATTTTTGGCGAGATATCATTCAAATGCCTGCCCTCACAATGATGGTAGTCTATCTTCATGGGTGAACAGATGTCGCATTCTTTTACTGTAAAACTTAACGATGACATATCCTTGACTCTGAGGAAGGTTGAATCTCAAGCAGTCAGTCAAGGTGGCATATTTGAGGGCACTCCGGAAAGTGGCTCTTTTGGCGGCAACTCGTTCTTAGGACGGATCACGGGTAAGTACAATTGTATTTCCAATAAGGAGATAAGGATTACCATTACCCACAAACCATTCATTGTGCCTTACAGTCTAATTGAATATGAAATAAGGAAATATTTGGCTTAGCATCCTGCTCTATAATTCAAACAGATGGTCTCTTTCATCCTTGCTGTGAATCAAAGGGAATCCCCGCTGCCACTCTTAAAGGAAGTTTACAAACATCTTTATCTGAGGGAAAAAGGTCTCAAGTCGATAGACTTCTTGACCAATCTGGTGGCACCTTTTTACAAGCTGGATATCTTCATGTCATGGAAAAAAAACAGTTCCTTAATATTATTGTAACAATCCATAGATATAATAAGCACAGAAATAAAACGACGCCTCGCGGCGATCATTAAAGCGGTTCATGCGGTTCAAAAGGCTGCGACAAATGATGATAAATTAGAAGGCCTGCCATCAATCTCGAGTCTCATAGAAAAGGGTCGAAACCCGTTTTGATTTTACTAGAGAAGAAGGGGCTGTCTGTGAAGATTTTCTTTATGTACCGATTTCTCGTCAAGAACTGAGAATGCCAATTCTGGCGGCGAGTGGGCATATGACCATCAGCAATGATGGCCATGAAACACCTTTTATATTAACTATCGCGTATATGTATCGCACTCATCGGTGGTCTTGATGAGCATGTGTCATTCAACAGTGGCGGTGGGGCAGACCTCTAAGAAATAATCTTGGCAAACATTTTAGAGAGGCAGGCCGGGGACCGGAAAAGAACGAGCATTTTTGGATTTTAGGCGGTGTGGATAAGATTCACACACTTCATGAGAACGATTCTTGTAGGCAAGGAGGAGTATTATGTCCAAGGAAAAATCTGTGCGCAGCACTGACGTTGCCAGGGAAATTAGCAAGGCGGAAATGACTGTGAAGGATGGAGTGATAAGCAGTCTCAAAGGTATTAATGACATCGAAGAAGAGATTGTAAGCATGGTGAGAAATACAGTGTCAGACACCCTGAGAGCTACGGGCTCGGTGACTGACGAAGCGCTTAAGATCTCCAGAGATGTAGTGAAAGGAGCCTTCCAGGCTACCGAGGAGGTGGGAACGGGTCTTATGTCAAGCACGAAGAGCGTAGCTAAAGGCATTGTTCTTGGTGTCGGGGATGTCGGCGGTGACATCGTAACAGTCGCGGGACAGACGGTAAGGGGAGCAGTGAAAGGGGCCGCAGAAGTAGGGGCCGATGTGGCTCTTGTGGCGAGGAGAGCAATAGAAGGAGTTCTTGAGGCAACAAAAGAAATCGGTGGAGATGTCGAAGAAGTTGCAAAGGTGACCGTGGCAGGAGCAATTGAAACAGCTGGCAGCATCGGCAGTGCCGCGGTGACAGCGGTGAGGAATATTCTGGTCGGCGCTGTTGAGGGTGTTAAGGAAGTCGCAACCGCAGCTCTTCCGAAGCCACCAAAGTCGTGAGGTATTAAACGAGGGGGAAGGACTGTGAAAAAAAGGCCTACCCTTTGTGAAGAAATCGCGATGTGGAGAGAGAGTCGGCAAACGGTAAACATTTTGAATTGTTTGTTTTATTCATCGTGAAAAGTGGAGTGATCGTGATAACTTCTCGTTTGTACGAAAATGATGCGTACCATTGGCATCCATGGGTGATCACTCAAGCCTCCATATAGGGCCATGGTACAGTGCCGAGCGGACCCCAGGCACGGAGTTCACACTACAATTTTGGCGCAGTTTGAAAAGCTGTCCCTCGGCGGAGCTTTGCCCGCGGCACCTGGGAATACTGAGCTGTTGGCAGGAGCTCCCGGATTAGACAGCCGGTTATATTCTATACGCCTGAATCTCATAGCGCTAAAGATTACTGACAAATCCCACAAAGGCTGTCGGACATACTGGGGAAGGAAAGAGGCAAGAGACTTGCTGTGCAAACAAATCAATGAACAACGCTAGCTTTTATGGCGCAATCCTTTCTATTACATGGGTATTTTCTTGTCTGACGAAGCCGAAGACATCCACATAAAGAACTTTCGGCATTCCGAGTAGGCTATCGCGGGCATTTATGTAAACTTTCTCGATGACAATCTGTCTGTTACCCACAGAGATTAGGGCCGCGAACTTCTGATCGACTTTTTCAATGATTATTTTCTGCGTATTAAGGGCCGCAAGAGAGATGCTGAGCTTATTCCTCTTTACTTTTTCTTGCGTGTTAATGCCATACGCATATGTTCTCTCAATCGGATTGAGCTCCTCTTCCCGGCCATCTTCCAGAATCCAATAAACTGTTAAAGCTGTTGAATCGGACAGGTCGGTACTGGCCGTCAAACAAACGTCATAGTAAACAAGGTTCTTATTCTTACTACGCTCTATAAAAAAAAAGATGTTCTCTCCTCTCGCAGGAAGCTTCGCCGGATGGGCAGCACAAAGCGAGCAGAAACATACAAAGAACTGCTACAAAAAGGCCCCTGAAAAGGGAGTGGCTAAAATCATGTAAGTCTATCTTCAAGACAATCGAGAAGACAGCGAAGAATGTGAAAACTGTGCAATTCGCGCTCTTGACCAACTGCGGAAGTCCCGCAGCTGATTGGCAAATTCAGGAGGACTGAAACACGATGTCAGCCACATTTTCTCATCCCAACAGAATTTTCCGAGAGGCACGGGACGATTTTGTTGCGCGAAACTGCATTATTCTTACCCGTCATTTTCCTCTATTTTTTTGAGAAAAGGTAATTATTATCCTTCTGTGCATCATGACAGACGATGCAGCTTTCCACCTTACCCGATGCCACCACATATCCATCAGGGGGAGCATACTTCGCCCAGA
>JBKQMP010000036.1:0-10797 GCA_052146665.1 Dissulfurispiraceae bacterium | reverse complement strand
CTGAGGAAGGACTTGTCAATTCATACATTGTATGGGTTCACTGCATATAAGAAAAAGACAGGGGTTTATTAGCAGGGATAATGCCACTGTCTTTAAGGAATTGTAGGGGGGATCTGTGCTACTTATTATGGTCTGAAAATGAGACCCTTATTTGTTGAGCGTCATCAAAAGAACTCTGTTATTGTACATGTCATGTCCACCTGAAAGTCCGCCCTACTGAGACCAATAGCCAAGGACGTTGATTTCCGTTACTAACTGAAAGAGCCCGTGAAAAGGTTTCCGGTATGCCTTACCTATTGTAAGTGTTGTACCAAAAACCCTCTCAAAAAAAAGTGACGCTGAAGAGGGCAACGAATGCGCCATTTTTGCCGTGATAGGTAGGCTCTATTCAAAAATAAGTATTTTTGAGACATATCGGTGAGGCATCGTTTGGAAGGAAATTTTAGGATGGTAGTAGCTGAGTGAAGCTCCCCGCCCCAAGGGGCGGGATGCTTCACTTTCTCTCTTTTTGTTAGGGGAATCCTTAATCTTTGTTAATCAAAAGTTAATCCATGTTTTGATGCAAGTGGAGAGATCAGCAGCTCGGTTACATATAGATAGCTATGAAGAATTGCAATTATTATGGATTCATGTAAGAAATATAGAGTGGACGCGATTGTTATGCCTATTCTTGAACATCCTCTCCGGTTACACTCCGCAGTCCTTTTTCGTCCAGAATTTTGACACGATCAGACCGAGTAATTATCACCATCCCTTCGTATGCGGCATAGAATCCAGCACCCTTGACTGGAACACTCATCTCTTCCTGTGTTGCGGCATCTGCGTTAGCAATTCCGACGCTTGCGAAATAGGGAATAGCACCGTATTTGTCAGCATGCTCTATCATTTGAAAATGGACAGACTCCTCAAGTTTTCCTTTTTCTGGATAGCATGCTGTACGTACAGCGATAAATGCTAATTGACTTCCTTTCTTAGCGATAATCTGGGGATTGATGCCTATATCGGTTTTTACACTCTGTATTTCATATCCTTCTTTCTTCAACTGATTCAAGACTATTTCGATTCCGAAATCATGAATTCCCTCAATAGTCATTTGTTCTTTATGAGCCATCGTTTCTCCCTCACCATCTGGGGAGTCATCCTTGGCTGTGGACGGCATGGGCTTTTTTATGCCAGACTGTGGACGGTACTCCGCCCTGAAAGATCCTGATACTGGATTTCCATTTCTGTCCACCCTCCTCAGGATAGAAAATGTCCGCACCTTTCGAGTCACTACTTTCCTCGCCAATTCCAGATTTTCATCCAAAGGGTATTCCTCAACCATATCAAGCTCAGTCTTGGTATCTGAATGTTTTGGTTTCTTAATCTTATCTCCTATATCTTTAATTCCCTCGGTTCGTGATTTATCTGATGAATATTTTTCGCTATCAGGTTGTTTTTTTAACCAGTGAAAAGATTTCCCAAAAAGTTTATATCCGATATAGATAAAGACTAGAGCTGATAAAATCAAACCAACTACTTTAAGGATCCGTAATAAATCTTCCATAATGCTGTCCTCCTTCACGCATAATTTTAGGAAGCTTATCAGTATATTTACTCAGCGCATTTAATTCTGCATAGGCATAACACTTTAGCGCACCAGCGATGCATTTGTCGTCCGGTCGAGCTATTTGTTATGCGTTCCTATCCGGCTTGATAAGAATCCCAATGTTTGCCGCATGGGCTCTGAAAGAACTTATGAATTTTATCTTTGATAGGGGTCTCTCCTTTTGAATCTGTAAGGATAAAATATGCCCTTGGACTATACCGCCGGAAACGAAGCGCAAAAATCTGACCTGAGGGTTTGATATGTTCTCTTAATTCACCAATCCTTGCTCTAATTTGATCTCCATGTGTCCCATGACGATTAAGATGATGGTAAATGACACAGACACGCTTGTCTTTTGCTAATTCAGAAATCTCAGAGTAAAAAGCAAACTTGCCAGATTTCATTTGGTTTATCTTTGGGCAAGTTGGTATTTCCAAACCGTTGTCAGGGTCAAGAAACAATACCTCACAACTTGAGACAATTTTCTTGGCATTCTGTAGCCAATCTTTTCTCCCACATTCCCTGTTTTCCTTGTCTTGACGGCTTTGCGATTTATAACGTCGATGGAAATCAAGCGGGTCACCAAAAAATACGGTGTTGTCTGGAAGCAATCCTGCTTCTTCGAGCGATTTGATAGATCTATGAGCTAAGACCTTTTTCAATCTTTCGCAAATATCCTCGCTACACTCCAAAAAACTTTGTTGCTTCACATAATCGATATGGCCTCCATCATTATTATGCGCTTCGTTAGGAAAACGATACCAAATAACGCCAATTCTATAACTTGCTTTGCTAAATAAAGACCTCAACAGTGTAAACTTACCAAAGTCTCCTACATCACCAGCGTAGCGATCTTGCATATTGTCCTTTCATTGAACCTTACAAATTGTCTTTTATGCTCATTCCATATTTTGAATGAACTACCCCGCAGCAGAGCTGCGAGGTATCGAGATACGGCAAGGAAATTAACCCCGATGCAGAGCATCGAGGAATTCTCCCGATTAATGGAATGATAGCATGTACTCCATAGCTTTGGAAAAGAGACTGTTTATTGGAAGGGCACTGAATTATTGCCATATGTATAAGTCCATTACATATGAGAAAAAAGAGAGGGGTTTATTAGCATGGATAATGCCATTGTCTTTAAGGAATTGTAGGGGGGATCTGTTCACGAAACAAATGTTATTGGGAGAAAACTATACAAAAGATGAGGTGAGCGAGGACTTTCCGTAGGATGCACTGAATCTGGAATGAGTATATGTACTAATGGGTATACTATTTCGAGGCCAGCCGGCTAAGGCTTGTGAGTTTCTTGTTTTGGTGCTCCCGTCATGGCGCGCTCATTCTTTCTTATCTATTTCCGTATTAAAGCCGATTGGTCTCTTGGGTTTTTCCGGATCTTTTCTAGGCAGCTTCATAAGCAGTATGCTTATCTGGTTAACGTGCTGGATAAGTTCCACTGGATCTCCGTCGTCTGTAGTACCTGAAAAAGAGATAAGGAATGGATTCCAATAGCCCATACCTTTCAAGTGAAAAAGTATGGTTTGGCCAAAACTTACCAGTCGCACACCAACTTCGTGTTCCTCATCTAATGACGAATCAAAATTATTTATCCATTTAGCAAGCCTTTCATAAAATGCACTTGCCATCCCCTGTTCAGCATTGATGACGAGCTGAGGACTTTCAGTTAGGGGTATCTCGATTTTTGGTAAGCCATAATTAAGTTTTGGTATCAGATTATTTTCGCTCATTAATTTCTCCTTAGCACATTCTTGATCGTCTGACTCTTCGATCAGAAAGCTTACCGCTCATAAGGATATACTTAACAGAATCCTCAAGGTAGTCTTTTTCGTCTGGACAAAGAAACACTTCTTCTATAAGCTGGCTCAGATTAACGCATATAGGAATTCCCCTCCCATTTTGTCCATCATACCGTTTTAATATATCTAGTCCATTAAAGTGCATGCCAAGGCGTGCAAGTTCTTCCTTGAGTGGAGTAAAATCGGGGGGGTTGGGATTTTGCTCACTACATACACATAAACGTACTTCTTGCTCGTGTTCAAATGGCTTCCTTTTACGCAATACCGGAAAATATAAAGGGTTATTTTGGTTTTCTATTGTGTTTCCCTGTTCCACGTTGTAGATAACTCTGCCTATTAGGACATCAAGGGAACTTTGCCTCAATGATTGTTTTAAGTGTCCTATGCTGGTCTTTATGGCGACGGTCTCGCCAAATGATCCGCCGTACAATTTCCACATGGCATCTGATTCCCCTTCGTTCATGTGCCAGCAATTTATAAACCTGTTATAACGAGTATATCTCACAGTCTCGAAGTCCCTATTTGTCGGGAGTGTACCCTCCCACTTATCGCGGTGTTGGTCTAGTCTGGAGAAATATAAGGCCTTATTTGCGATTAGCCATGCAAATTTTGCGAACGACATGTATCTCCATATTGTCTGGTTATCAGGCGGGGTATCAAATACTTTGTGCTCTTTATACATGGGCCACATTATCCTATCAGATGATTTCCTTCCACCGTGCTAATCTGCTCCTCAGTGAGGCCGTATAGGTTATATACCACCCTGTCAATTTGGCGGTCAATATCGGTACAACGATTCTCATAATAAGTCTTATCCCGATCCGTTTTAGCTGTTGATAGTTTCTCCTTCGCTCCAAGCGTCTGCTGAACTAATACTAATATATGCTCATACTGCGCTTTTTGAGCATTGTCAGACAACGAGAGCTCTTTAAAGGGCATCTTCGAAAGATTGCCTTTGCTCACGTTTAGATATCCACCGGCCATAGAACTATATTTGAATTTGCTCTGATAAATTGTACTGAAAAGCTTTGAATTTATGAGGGCAAGGAGATACTTTAGTGAATAGGACTTGGTTTTATTCATGATTATGAGTGTTGACTTACCGGCGACTATCTTGCCCGAATCGTACATGGCCTCGATTCTCTTGATCATTCCTGCGAGGATAAGTTTTTCGGATATTGTCTGTTCATATCTCCGAGGAAAGCTCTTCTTCAATTTTTCTTTAGGTACGTAAGGATAGTCATAGAAACCCTTTATGTACTGGGTTTTAAATTGTCCCCAAAGGTTTTCATATCTATCGATCGTTCCAGTGTTGACGAACATAAAATTACCCTTAACTGCTGTTGCGTCATCACCTATGATTTTTTTAAGTTCATAGGCCTCTGATACAGTGGCGGGATTCTCAATAATGAAGTGATTTGAGATGTCTACCGACTGCTTTTCAACCTTCGTTATGAGAGACTCAAGAGGGTCAAATTTTTCCGTCCAGTTAACCTCTCCTGCCGCGATACTAAAATCTTTTTGGTATGCACATCTTATCAGAGTGTCTTCGATCATTTTATAGTACGTTCCGCTTCTATTTGCGCGCCCTTTTGAAAGAATGATGACTATTGGGTAAACACTTATTTTTTTGCCATTACTCTTAAATACCGAGACTCCGGAATAATCAGCAAGTTGATTGACCTCGTATGTTGAGAAGAACCTCTTTAGATGCTCTCCGTAGGGTGCGGATAAGAACTTGTTGGGTATAATGTATCCGTAATATCCGGTGTCATTTAATAAAGAAACAGCTTTTTCTGAAAAGACGCAGTACATATCCCAATTCCCTTTCGCTGTCTTATATCTTTCAGAACAATATCCCCTCGTAATAGGATGGGATTTTACCATTTCTTCGGAATCAACATATGGGGGATTGCCTATTACAACGTCAAAACCACCGTGCTTCATGATTTCAGGAAAGCGGTCCTCAAACTTCATAGGGTTGAGTTTAGGCTCTTCCTCCTCCGTGAAAAGCCGGCCCTCCAGTACGTCGGGACCTATGATTGAATTGCCACAGACGATATTTTTAGCAAGTGAAGGGAGCAAAGTCTGATGGATTTCAAACTGGTAGTAACGGACCGAGGCAGTGGTTTCTTCCTCCAGAAGTTTTAAATACAGCGAAAGCTGAGCAACTTCTACAGCTTGGGGATCGATATCGACACCATAAATGTTATTGATAAGAATTTCCCTCTTCTTCTCCAAAGACAAGTGTAGAGTGCCATCGTCATGCTTGATGCAGTCGCCCGCCTTGGCCTTATTAGGGTTAACATTGTACCAATTGCGGTGGTAACGGAGCAAACTGTCATAAATGCCGATCAGAAAAGAGCCGCTCCCGCAGGCAATATCAGCGAAATGCATTTGAGTAATCTGCACAGGTGTTTTCCCCGCTATTAGTTTCTCCACCGTGCTTTCTACAATGCAGCGGACAATGTATTCGGGCGTGTAGTAAACCCCGCCAGCCTTACGGACCCCTGGCTTTTCCTTGACACTAGCGCGTTTCCCCGTCGCAACGATAACCTTACCCAAGAAGCGTTCGTATATGCTTCCGAGGATATGGATGGGGATAATATTAAAATCATAAGGAGAATTCTTATCTGAGAGCTTCTCGCAAACATCACCAAAGACGTGATCGTCGACTTTAAATTCTTTTGAATCGAGGACTGAATGCTCTTTAAAGACTATCCCATTATAAATGCTGTTCAGACGATGAGATGCAACACGAAAATCTCCCCACACAGTGCCCTTAGCCCCAAAGTTCGAGACACTTTCATGTGTCTCAATTAGCTTATCTTCGATAAAACGAAGGAATACAAGGCGGTCGAGAGTGCGCTGCGTAATTTCCGTAAGTGTGTCGCTATCCAGGTTAGGATTCTTATTCTTGAAGGAACGCGCAAGGGCGTCTCGATGCTCGTCCAGCTCCTCAATAAATGCCTCGTCAATGCTTTGGTAGCCACCCTTGAAAAGCCCACGTTGCACCGCTTTCCCGCGTTTTACCAGAAGCGTTTGAGCAAATTTTTCAAGGGAACCATCGTTAACTGCTTCGCGTGAAAACAAGTAATATATTTTAGAAAACTTCTCCTTGTCTGCGTAATCAGAGTAGTGAAATGTCAGTATAGAATGTTCAAGGGCGGTATCAATATCAGGTTTATAGCGACAATCAACGACATGAAACTCTGCAAAATCGGTCAGAACCGCAATGGGTGTCTGACTGTTCCACCCATAGCGGATGGTTTGGAAGTAATTGTCCTTTGAAGCAAGACCGCCGAACGGCTTCTTTGCTTCCACATAAAAACGCACATCCCTAAAGTTCGGTGCGAGACAAAAAGCATAATCTGCGCGGCGTTGGCGGGCGCCGACCTCCACATTTTTCTCTACCGTCACTTCCTGTTCAAAGGGATTTTTTTGAAAGTTGTGAGCTACATCCCACCCCAATGCGGTCAAGAGTTTGTCAATAAAATCCCCGCGTACTTGAGCTTCCGTATATGATGGGGAGATATAAAAGTGTTTTTGAGCACCAAAATCTTTGGCAAGTTCGCTAATTTTTAGGTAGGCGTCTTCAAATGCGTTGGTCATTTCAGGCATATTATATGCCATTTACAGCTTCTTTATCATCATTTTGCACTGCTCACAAAACAATCTCTTTTATGGAAACCCGAAACACCGATATTTTCATGTTGATCCCAGTCGCGACTTACAATTTCTTTTTAGCCTCCTCCACGGCTTTCACAATAAGAGATGCCTTGACAGCACGAGCAAGCCCTGAATTGTAGGGCAAGGCTGCGCTTATTTGTCCATGTTCGTCGTACAAAATTATTTGATCGTTCTGGAACGAAGTTATCATCCCAGATATTTGAAAATGAGTTCCCTTCAGAGTGACCACGGGTGAACCGCTATTCCCGTGGCTTGCGACACCGTCAAGAAGAAAAGTATTCTTGCCAGTATTTTGGGCTATCATGCCGAACCGGACAACTGGATGATTGATGTCACCTTCTGTCCCTAAACTTAATGGGTATCCAATGATTAACAGCCCTCTGCCTTCCACGAGAGACTTTCCATCATCAAACAATTCATCGTTAATGCTAAGTGCCTCACTAAAATACTGCTTGTTCCCAGGTAGTAGAGGCCTAATGACGGCAATGTCATTTTCTGCGTCTATATAGAGAACATCAACCTGATATCTCTGGTAGCCGCTGTCTGTATCAAGCCCTATATAAATGCCTTTCTTATCCTTTTGGGCGTCGTCAATAACATGTTTACACGTAATACCGAGAGGTAAAACAGTATTTTCAGCAGTCACTTTAGAACCGGCTACAAAGAACCCGCTTCCGACAGATATCCAAGTAGGCTTACCTTCAGTATTAGGGGGTCCTGGGACATGCACTGCGAAAACATTTTTTACCACTAGGGCTGCTACCTTCTCCGTTCCGAGAAATGTCACATCCTCAGCAAACGGGATAGAACCAGGTTTATCTTGGGCTTTTGAGGGCAGTATAGAACAACAGATTATGCAAAATGTGAAGAATACAATCACAAGCGACCTCATAGCATTTTCCCTCCTAATACAATATTAAGGCTCAATTTCAATATATTATACAACGTAGCGACAGCTTGTTCACAAAACAAGTCATTAGTTAACAACGTTTTCCTTCTGCAAAAAGCCTTCTCTATCAAGCTTCCCCGTGCGGAAAAAAACAAGGGTTTTATTAACGGTGCCATAATTATGTTTCACCTTCTTGGCAAGTTTCCGTATGGAGAGGTCCGGCTGCACCTCATGAGCGTCGATAATTTTTTTCCGATCGATTGGTGAGATAGCTCTCCTGCCTAATTTCTTGCCCTTGCGTCTGGCGTTCTCGATCCCGGCTTTCACTCTTTCCCGGATGAGCTCCCGCTCAAACTCCGCCATAGCGCCGATGATGTGGAACATTAGGCGGCCCGAGGGTGTGGTAAGGTCAAGGTTGTCCTGGTAAGAGATAAACCCTACCCCGAGGCCGTCAAGTTCGGCCAAGGAATTGATGAGCTGCTTAAGGCTTCTCCCAAATCTGTCCAGTTTCCAAACAATGATAAGATCGATCTCTCTCTTCCGGGCGGCATTGAGAAGCGCATCAAGTTGAGGTCTCTGGTCCTTCGCGCCTGAGACACCGGTGTCCACATATTCCCCGGTGATCTCAAAGCCTCTCTTCTGGCAATACTCACGAAGCGGCACAAGCTGCAGCTCGGGATCCTGGCCCTTGTCTACCGTAGAGCATCTTGCATACAGTCCAGCTTTGTTACCGTTATTGCCGTTCATGGTTTTCCTCCTTTTTGATTAGAACAATATCGTCACCGCTCATGGAGTATCCGTCTTCCGTGCTCACTTTAAACGTACCCTCTACGCCTACTTGGACACCCGAGAAAACATCGTCGGCGTACACAAAAAGGTGATGTACCCGTCCTGCATCGTCCGCCCGCTGCAACGTTTCCGGGTGCGCCGTTAGGAATTGAGAATAGCGGACTTGCCCTTTTCTTAAGTCCTCATGGATCCAAGGCCCATATTTGCGCGCCAATCGAGGCAACCCACCGTCCAAAAGCCGTTCCTTTTCAGCACTGATATCATCTGATATTGAGATCATGATATCTTTCGGATATTCCGCCCGCTTCTTGGGCTTCCCCTTTAAGAACCCTGTGGGGTAGACGATATATAACTTCTCGCACCTAATGCATAGCATCAGATCCGTGGGGGTGCCTTCTACATCAAAACCGTTTTCAACGGCGGCCTCCTGGCCGCTTTCGCAATAAGGGCAACTCCAGCCTGAATCTTTCACTAATACAGCTTTCACACCTTGGTCCATATCACGCCTCCATGTTAATTTTTTTTACTCAATAAATTTCCCTGTCTCGCCGTCGTACCATTTGGCACCCCGGCAAAAAAGATAGATCCCCAGGACTGCTCCCAGCCACCCGACCATCAATATTGCTGCCATGGCTAAATCCCAAACCCTCTCGCCCGTCCTGATGCACGGACCAGAGTGAAAACAACCAGCCCTACTCTTGCCAATAAGTCTATCATCTCTCTACCTCCCTTATATATATTACGGGCGACGGGAAAATAGGTTGTGGGGTCCCAGCTCCGGGCCAAATCGTTTTTTTTCGTCCATAGAAAAGCGATCTGACAAAATACACCTCTAATTCGGTAAATGAAACAGATGACGCGTCCAATTTATGCCTTTGTGACACAGCGGGAGGATTACCGGGCATTGCTACCACCAAAGGAACGATAAGGAGAAAAGTACAACCTGAAGACCTCCCAGAACGCCTTCGCGTGGCGGAAGAAAGAAAATATTTGCGACGTAACAAGCGAGTGAACCGTCCATTTCCGCGAAAGGCTGGTCGGAGAGGGTCTTGGGTTGTGTCTCAAAAACCATACTGAGAGACTGCCTGCTCCGTAATGTCCTAATTTAGGTATTCTTAATTTGCTTCGTTATTAGCGGTGCAAGTGTTAAAAGTTGTGGGATCGAATTTAAGGCGAAGAGGGTATTTCTCCTCATTCTTCCCGATAGATTGATTGGTCTTAAAAGCTAGATCTGGGAAGGGACGGTTAATTGTCGTCCCTTGCTACACCAACCGCTCACTTTTTTTTCGCGTCCCATGGATAACCAAACCTTGAACTCAACGATTGATTTAAGCTCGTTTCATTTATGAATCAGATTGTACAAGTCGTTGGCTAACTCCTTGTCTAAATCTTTGAGAACCTTGTATTCGTTTAATGCAGATGCTCGATCTCCAATCATAAAATGGGACTCGCCAAGATTAAAGTGCATCTGGGCATCATCCGGACTGATACGGAGTGCCTGCTTATAGGCTTCAATCGCTTCATTGTAACGACCAGATGAAAAGTAAGAGAAGCCAAGATTATTATAAGCACGGGCATAATCAGGCTTGATACGGATTGCCTGCTTATAGGCTTCTATCGCTTCATTGTAACGACCAGATGAAGCGCAAAAGAAGCCAAGCGTAAAGTGGGCCTCTGCATGATCCGGTTTGATACGAACTGCCTGCTTGAAGGCTTCAATGGCTTCAGCGTTAAAACCGAGTTGCTCGTAAGCCACGCCAAGCCTCGTGTGGGCCTCTGCATGATCCGGTTTGATGCGAACTGCCTGCTTGAAGGCTTCAATGGCTTCAGCGTTAGAACCCAGTTGGTCGTAGGTCACGCCAAGCCTCAGGTGCGCCTCGGCATCATCAGGATTGATACGAACTGCCTGCTTATAGGCTTCTATAGCTTCAGCGTTACGACCGAGTTGCTCGTAACCCAAGCCAAGCCCTGTGTGCGCCTTGGCATAATCCGGTTTGATACGAATTGCCTGCTTGAAGGCT
>JBKQMP010000035.1:0-49468 GCA_052146665.1 Dissulfurispiraceae bacterium | reverse complement strand
AACAGCCAAATCTCATTCAATCCCGTAGAGAAAACCAGCACATGCGATATTGAATCGCCATAACCCGCGGCTTAGTCCTTCACACGTCATTCCGCAACTTTGCAGCGGAATGACGCTTAACCGAAACCTTCATTGAGAACAACCTCAAAAGATGAGATCCAGTATCATCATGGGTCGGCGGCAAGTACACGATGCGTCCGCAAAAGCAGCTCTACGACAAGATAACAATTTTCTAACAGAGATTTTAGGGGGCGAATCTGTCTCAAACTTTCTGTTTTGTAATCGAGATCGGACTTCATTAAAAAAATACTGGGCACATCTTAAACTCCGCAAAATAGCCTACTCCGAATGATCTGTATTCTTCAGAATAATCCATTACTGCCCAGATCTGTGCGGGGCGTCATGACCGTATCTTTTACAATTGCATAAGTCCACATAGAAGTCTTGAAAAAAACTCCATCACAGTCGCTAAGATAAAAAGGGATGATGTCGAAAAAGGTTGCAACGCGTTTAAACGGTTTACAGACTATCCGAAAAGATGTAGACTCAGTTATTGAGTGGATCATATGAATTGACTGCTTTGAACTCGGCCCAAGGGAGGGAAAAACAATGGAGAAAAAAATTGCGTGGCGTTGCATCAGGGTACAGTTATTTTTTCTCGCATTCATCCTGCTTTGTGGCAGTGCGGGCGTCAGGACTTACGCCGCAGAACAAGGGCTTCCTTGCGCTGAAGAAATTGCGAAGTTCTGCAAAGACGTGAAGCCAGGAGAAGGACGCATTCTCAATGAACTGAACGAGCACGAAAAGGACCTGTCGGTCTCTTGCCGGGAAAAACTTGAAGAATCGCAGAAGAGACTAACGGACGCGCAGCATGCCTGTGCAGGGGACGTCGAAAAATTTTGTAAAGATGTCAAGCCCGGAAGCTGTCGGATTCTGACCTGCTTGAGAGAGCATGCGAAAGTACTTACCTCTGCCTGCAGACAGATAACGGAGAAGACAACGGAAGAGGTGCAGGATTAAAAGGGTCTGGAAAGCAGAAGGAATTGTGTGAACGCCTTGAGGAGGAGATTATGGAAAAAGACAGATTGCAGAAAAGTCAGTTCCTTTTGCCGACGCATTTTATAGTAGGATTTTTGTCTGTGATAGTGCTCATGGTCACTGGTTTCATGGCACTGGCATTTGCCGCCCAAAGTATTAGCATAACGTGTTACAAGGATATTAAATCCGCATTGCCTGTGGGAA
This sequence comes from Dissulfurispiraceae bacterium, assembly GCA_052146665.1. Taxonomy (GTDB): domain Bacteria; phylum Nitrospirota; class Thermodesulfovibrionia; order Thermodesulfovibrionales; family Dissulfurispiraceae; genus JBKQMP01. Next base: position 48,226 of record JBKQMP010000035.1, on the reverse strand, counting down.
CGGTTGTTGTATTTAATGTTGAGGATGCTCCCCAGGTATGCAGCAACATGTACTATGACTGCCTGGACGGATGCATTGGTTGCTACCACGACTTTGATTATGTGGAAGATGTATGCGTGGACATACAGGGCAACAGGTTCCTGAAGTGACCACAACTTCTTAAGAAAACAAATCTCCACAAGCGCAAGAGTGAAAAATTGCACGAATGGCGTAGAATGGCGCTCGCAAGACAAAAAGATCAAAGAGGAATGGTTACTTGCCTGACCTATGATTCGTCAATGTCGCCGAGGGGAGGCATTCCAAGGTCTAAGTCGAGGCCATAACTGAAAAGAGTGGAAAAATAGCATGGGCTCACACCTATAGTGTATAACTCACGTCAGTAATCCCATGGGAAATTGGGACCAGCCAGAATTGTTTGTCCCTCCGAGCGGCTCCGAAGTTACGTATGGTTCTTATGATGCCCGCGTAGGTCAGTATTGTTCGAAAAAAAATGCCACAGGGGAAAGCCCGCATCGTCTCAGGAAGCTAAGAATATGCTTCTAACCTAGCCGAGACCATTTGGAACCCCCGTAGCCATCTCACCTGGCACGCAATGATTCTCTTTATAGTCCTAAGCGCGCCGGTAACGACATCAACGCAATCGTATCAGTTGTGTCATGTATCTGAAGATAGTCTCGTTTCCAGGTCTTCACAAATGCCTCAGTCATGCCATTAAACTCCAGGCTTTGGTAACAGTTCGTGTAGGCTTACAATGCTTAAATCCTCCAGTTCTGGCGGTTGCCGACGATCTGCTCTAGATAACCCCAGATCCACTTCTCCATTCCAGGCGATAAATAAAAAGCAGGATGGAGTAGATCCTGGTTACTTGCCACCATCCCTTCATTCCTCGCTAATATTTCAAGCTGTGTGCCCGGATATATGCGGATCCCTGCCTTGACCGTGACAAGATCGGGTGACAATTCCTCTACGAAATCCAAGCTCCGCATGACCGTATCCTGTGTCTCTCCCGGCCCTCCGAACAAAAGAAAGCATCCGTATCTTATGCCATTTGCTCTGGCAAGATTCGCCGTTTCCCTTACTTTGCGGAGACCAAAACCTTTCCGCAGGTTTTTGAGAATTAGTTCATCGCCTGAGTCATTGCCAAGGCTGATGAGCCTGCACCCTGCCTTTGCCATAAGTTCAAAGAGCTCCTCATCGCCAAAGGCAGGGTTGATAATCGCCTGCCAGTTTATAGGCAGACCTTGTGCTATAAGCTCTTTGCAGAAGTCCTTGGCGTGCTGAGGAGGGAAGTTGAAAACATTGTCAACAATGTAAAAACGCTGGACGTTCTTTTTTCTGTTCAATGAAGCCATTTCACTGACAGAATCACGCACATTGCGAGAGCGGCATTTCTTTCCTTCAAGCAAGGGGGTTGAACAATAGATGCATTTCATGTGGCAGCCCCGTTTGTTCTGCACGGTGATACAGCCGGGTAGCTCGCTCCGGGCCTCATGATAGGCCGTCACATCAAAGTCGTCGTAACTCGGAGACGCCCATTTAATGGGATCGGAAATGTATCGAGGCTGATTTACAAGTATATGATCCTCCACTTTCCAGACGGCACCAGGAACCTTCTCGAACCTTCCGATCTCTATGGCGTCAAGAAGCTTTGGCAATGCCTCTTCTCCTTCTCCGTAAACGCCAAGATCCGCACCGAGGAAGCGAAGGCAGCCTGCGGGATGTATGTTGAAACCGGCGCCGCCCAGTATGATAAGGGCGTTGCTATGGCTACGGATTGTTTTGACGATGTCGAGATGGTCATTCAGGAAAAAGACCGGGTTGCGCATGTCCTGATTGTCGATGTTGCGGACGGATAGACCAACGGCGTCAGGGTGTATGTCTTTCAGGGAGATACGAAGCTTTTCCTTCCAGCTTTCGAGGAACATTAAGTCGAGCACGAATACTTCATGGCCTGCAGCCCTCAGAGCACTGGCAATGAAGGCGACGCCCAGAGGGAAGGGCGATACGAGGCTTGTAGATCTGTTTTCGGATATCAGAAGGACTTTCAATTCAGCTATTGGCAGGCAATTGACTTCGGAGATAACCGCTACAACTTTTGCCTCGTAATTTCGTCACCCCCTTTTTGCAAATTTCGTGAGTAGAAAAAACCGTGTAGTCAACATCCATACGACTGAGCCTTGTTAAAGTGATAAAAGTGGATCTGTGAGATCGGCTTCTTTAAATCCTCTTTTTCTAATAATGCAGCTGTCGCATCTTCCGCATGGAACACTCTCAAACTGAGGATCATAACAGCTCCAGGTGAGAGAATAGTCGAGACCTAAAGCCACCCCTCTCGTTATTATTTCTGCCTTGCTCATGAGAAGAAGCGGGGCTCTGATGCCGAACCTAATCTTGCCTTCCACTGACACCTTTGTTGCGAGATTCGCCATCGCTTCAAAGGCAGTGAGGTATTCCGGGCGACAATCCGGATAACCGCTATAATCTACTGCATTTGCGCCAATAAAGATCTCTGGGGCTTCAAGCACTTCAGCCCATGACAGAGCGAAGGAGAGGAAAATAGTGTTGCGGGCTGGCACATAAGTGACAGGAATGTGGGCCGGAGGCTGATCCATCGGGGATGACGAGTGAAAGATTTCTTTCTTTGGTACCCCCATTCCTGACGTCAGAGCAGAGCCCCCAATTTTTCTGAGATTGAAACTTATGAAGAGGTGTTTGTCTGCCCCGAGGCTCCTTGCCACTGACTTTGCAGACTCAAGCTCTCTTTTGTGTCTCTGTCCATAATCAACGCTCAGGGCATGAACATGATAACCTTCTGACCTGGCAATAGCCATCGTCGTTGATGAATCTATCCCTCCGCTAAGGAGAACAACAGCCCTTTTCCGCATTATTTACTTGACATCCTCTGTTCCGTTCCATGTAATAGCCTATTTATGTTTGACTTATGTCGGATAAAAATCAAAATTGCAATAATTATCGCAGTGAGAATTTTTTCCCTTGAATTGTCGGTCAGGTAAACACTCAGTGGCAGCAAGCCAAAAGAAACAAGAGCGCTCAATGATGAGTAGCCGGTCCTTCTGAATGTTAATAACCATATCGTAGCGGTTAACAGTGCTGCGTATGGTGAAATTGCAAGTGCGACCCCTAAACTTGTTGCAACTCCCTTGCCGCCTTTAAATTTGAGGAAGATAGAGAAATTATGCCCTAAAATAGCAAAAATTCCTGCCAGCCCGTTGATTACAGACTGCTGATCTGACATGAGAGAATTTAACCTCTCTACGCCGAAATCAACAATCTGAAATCCAGAGTGTTGGAAAAAGTGCCTTGCTATCATCACAGGGATCACACCTTTTGCCATGTCCCCAGCTAGGGTGATAAGCGCGGCCTCTTTGCCCATAGCCCTCAAGACATTGGTTGTCCCGATGTTGCCGCTGCCGATTTTTCTGAGATTTATTCCCCTGCTTTTTGCGATTAATAACCCCGTGGGTATTGAACCTATCACAAAAGAAATGACAATAAGTACAATTATCACTGGACCTGCCTCCAGAAAGAGAATGTGTATTTGATGCCTGATATCACCGCTAGCAGGAGAGCGACATACATAAGAATAAGACCTATGTCATAGAAGTCGACTTCCCCTATGCCGCCGGGCAAAAGGAGGAGCACTATTGATGTCATCTGCGCCGTGGTCTTCAGTTTTCCTCCAGTTTCAGCAGGAATGACAATGTTCTTTGACAGGGCAACGACTCGCAAAGCAGTCACGACGAATTCTCGCACTATGATCACTATTGCAATCCATGCAGAAAGTTTAACCATGTCAACCAGAAGGATGAGCGCAGAGATAACGAGAAACTTATCGGCAATCGGATCAAGGAGAATGCCAAATTTTGTTATCTGCCGTGACCTCCTCGCAAGGTATCCATCAAGAAAATCAGTTGCAGAGGCTATCAGGAAGATGGTTACCCCCCAGGATGGACTTTTTGGAGTAATGACGATAAAGAAAGGTATCAGGATTATCCTGCTGAAGGTGAGAATAGTCGGGATATTAAGTGTTATCGTATTCATCCAACAGCTCTTTCCATTTACCTTTTGCCCTTAGAATCAGATCGCATACCTCTCTCACTGCTCCCCTCCCACCACGATTTCGCGTAATAAACTGCGCAACATCCTTCGTTTCATCCACAGCATCGGCGACCGCAACCGGCAAGCCTACCTTCTTGAGAACTGGAAGATCAACGATGTCATCTCCAATATACGCCACTTCACTATCGGTAACCTTGAATTTTTCAAGGAGCTGTTCGTAGGCAACTATTTTATTGAAACATTTTTGGTAGACCTCTGTTATTCCGAGCTCATGAGCTCTCCGTTCAACAACCTTTGAATGCCGGCCCGTAATGAGTGCTATCTGTATTCCTGTTCTCGAGAGCATCTTCAGGCCATGGCCATCTCTGACATGGAACGCCTTGAACTCATTCCCTTCGTTGTCAAGAATAATGCTACCATCAGTAAGAACGCCATCAACGTCAAGGACAAGCAGCCTTATATTACGGGCGATGTTGTCGAGTCGTTCTGTTGACTTGTCCATATTTTAACCCAGGTTACACACGCTTTTTTTGGAAAAAAATCTCTCGATGCATGATCACACTATGCCCTGCTTTAAAATATCATGCAAGTGAATAATTCCTTTTGCTTTCTCGGCATCATCAGGAACAACCAGACATGTGATAGAGAGTTTTTCCATCACAGATAGCGCCTTTGCTGCAAGCTCATTTTCTTTGATGGTCTTCGGATTCTTTGTCATGACCTGTTCCACCTTCCTGTCAAAGAGAGCCTTGCCCCATTTCTCAATCCCGCGCCTGAGATCCCCATCAGTAATAATTCCGAGAACAGCCTTCTCAGAATCTGCAACTACGGCGACTCCCAATCGTTTGGATGATATCTCGACAACGGCCTCTGACATCCCGGCATTCGGTGACACTAGCGGGAGCGCATTTCCTGTGTGCATAAGGTCCTTGACCGTGATCAACAATTTCTTTCCGAGACTACCGCTTGGATGAAAAAAGGCAAAATCCTCGGCTTTGAACCCTCTCTTTGTCAAGAGTGCTATCGCAATTGCATCACCCATTGCCATTGCGGCGGCTGTTGATGCGGTTGGCACAAGTCCGATTGGACAGGCCTCTTCTTTGACAGAGACGTCAATGGTCACATCTGCCGCCTTCGATAGCGTCGAGTCAAGACTTCCGGTCATAGAAATTATGCTTAGATTGAACCTTTTCAAGAAAGGGAGCAACTGCAAAAGTTCATCTGTCTCACCGCTGTTCGAAATGGCGATGATCACATCATCCGAAGTCACCATACCCAGATCTCCATGACTTGCCTCGGCCGGATGCAAGAAGAATGCTGGTGTTCCAGTTGAGGCGAGGGTGGCGGCCATTTTCTTGCCAATGAGTCCGGACTTGCCCATGCCGGTCACGACAACTCTTCCTCTGCTTTTACAAATAATTTCTATTGCCCTTTCAAAATCACTGTTAAGCTTTTCCGTGAGGGCAAGGACTGCTTCCGCCTCTATCGCTATGACCCTCTTGGCGATGTCAAGAATGCTTTTCACCTGTTGATTCATTATGCGTCCTTAATCAGCGAATGCAGGGCTTTCACCTTTCTTAGCAGCTTCAAGATCGCATCGAAGCTGATCATATTGGGTCCGTCACAGAGTGCTTTGGCGGGTTCAGGGTGAACTTCCATGAACAAACCATCAATACCAACGGCAACTGCAGCCCTAGCAAGGGGTTCTGCAAATTCCCTCTGACCACCTGAACAGCTTCCTTGGCCGCCGGGCAGTTGAAGACTGTGTGTTACGTCAAATATTACCGGATAGCCAAAGGAACGCATGACCGGCAATCCTCTGAAATCAACCACTAGATTGTTGTATCCAAAAGAGGTGCCTCTCTCGGTGATGATCAGATTAGGATTTCCCGTCGATGAAAATTTATCAATCATATGTCGCACATCCCAAGGTGAAAGAAATTGACCCTTCTTTATATTTATTGTCTTGCCTGTGGCTGATGCCGCAAGGATCAAATCAGTTTGTCTGCAGAGCAACGCGGGGATCTGTATTACATCAAGCACCTCTGACGCAGCGCGTATTTCTTCAACTGAATGGACGTCCGACAAGACCGGGATATTGAATTTGTCCCGAACATCAGACAGTATCCTCAAGCCTCTGTCTATGCCCGGTCCCCTGTAGGAGTTCACGGATGTCCTGTTTGCCTTATCGTAGGAACTTTTGAATATGAAGGGAAGCCCGACGCTGACACATATCTCCTTCAATCTCTCAGCCGTGTATAAAGTGATTTCCTCGTTTTCGATTACACAGGGACCAGCGATAATTAAGAGAGGATTGCCATTTCCGATTCGTATATTTTTAACCGCTACTTCTTTCATATCTATTGTCTCACCAGATGTCTATTTCCAGACTTGGATTAGCTATTATACCACCAAGAAAATACTATTTGTCATTGATCCAGGTTGATCAGTAGCCTAACCGACAGCCTCGCATAAAATATTTATGGCGACAAAATAAGAACACATAACTTCTGGGTCTTGAGCATCAATAGCCACTAATCTTTTAGCCAGTCTTCGTTAACGAAAGACAGTCACGGGTCCCTTGACCGTTAAGTGACTTCATAACTATAATGAGAATGATGGGAATTATTCATTGTATAGGCAACACGCCACTTGTAACCATAGAGGGCATAAACCCAAATCCCAAGGTAAACCTTCTTGGCAAGCTGGAGGGAAACAACCCCGGCGGGTCCGTCAAGGATCGAATAGCCCTTTACATGATAGAGGCAGCGGAGAGGGATGGCAGGCTGACGAGAGACAAAATAATCCTTGAGGCTACCTCAGGAAATACTGGTATAGGACTCGCGATGGTTTCGTCAGCAAAAAAATACAGGGTGAAGCTTACCATGCCTGCATGTGTCAGCGTTGAGAGGAGGAGAACTCTCGAGGCATTCGGCGCCGAACTTTTACTGAGCCCATCAAAAGAGGGAACTGATGGAGCAATAAAATTAGCGCACAAGATACTTGCAGAACAACCCGAAAAGTATTTCATGCCTAACCAATTCGATAACGAGACAAACTGGCTGGCCCACTATGAGACAACGGGACAAGAAATATTGGAACAGACAGGCGGACGTATCACCCATTTTGTTGCTGGTATGGGGACCACGGGTACACTTATGGGGGTGGGAAGAAGACTCAAGGAAGTCAATAGGGAGATTCAAATAATTGGTGTGGAGCCTGTCAAAGGCCACAGGATTCAAGGGCTCAAGAATATGTCTGAGTGTATTGTGCCAAAGATATTCAATCCCAGCATGCTTGACGAACGCCAGATCGTGACGGATGAAGAGGCGTTTAATACGACAAGGATGCTTGCGGTGAAGGAGGGGATATTTGTCGGTATGTCAAGCGGTGCCGCCATGCATATAGCCCTGAGAAAATCCAGCGAACTCAAGGAAGCCGTTATGGTCGTTATCCTGCCTGACAGAGGGGACAGGTATCTTTCCACTTCGCTCTTTACGTCTGTTTGCGGCAAATGCCCTCCCTGAAAAAGGTTTTGCTGATCTCTGCTAACCGGGAGCACTTTCCGGAACCGGTATTCCCGCTTGGCATAAGTTACATTGCGTCAGCGTTGCTTCAAAGTGGGGCGCAAGTAAGGATTTTCGATGCAGGACTCCATCCCTTTTATAATTATTCGTTGCAACGAGAGCTGATAAGATTCCAGCCAGATGTCATCGGTCTTTCTCTTCGCAACATTGACAACGCAGCGTATCCTCACACAAGATGTTACTTGCAGGGCTATTTGAAAATAGTTAAAAGGCTTCGGGCACTAAGTGCTGCGCCGATCATACTCGGTGGCTCTGCCTTTTCAATTTTTCCGGAAAACCTCATGGAAATTCTCGGTGCGGATGCCGGCGTGATAGGAGAGAGTGAAGCTCTGATTGGCCGGTACTTTGAACACGGCGGAGGGAAAATATGCTATGACAAATCAACTGATCTTGCTTCTGTTGCATTCCCGAAGAACATAGATAAAATCTTTCCCCTTTTTGACCGCTATAGGACAATAGGTATTCAAACATCGAGAGGCTGCCCCAACAATTGCATTTATTGCACCTAGCCCCTTCTAGAAGGCAAGTATATAAGGCTCCGTCCGACCGAAGTAATAACAGAGGAAATTGCACACCTTCATAAGAACTTTGGTAAAAACCAATTCTTCTTTGTCGACTCGTTATTCAATTAGGATGAAGGTCATATGGCCAAACTCTTAGAGTCAATTAGTGCGAGGCGACTTGCTATCAGCTTCTCTTGTTATCTCCAACCGAGGATAAAAGACTATTCTTTGTTTGGCTTGCTTAAGAAAGCAGGGTACATTGCCGTGGATTTCGGAACTGATTCTGGCTCTGCAGTGATGTTGCAGTCCTTGAGAAAAAGTTTCACGATTGAGGACATAAGTAGAACATCTGGGGCTTGTCGAGAGACAGGGATAGACTTCTGCCATTCACTTATTTTTGGAGGACCAGGCGAGACACCTGAGACAGTAAAAGAGACCATACGCTTTATGGACGAGATATCTCCAAGAGCGGTTATTGCCATGATAGGTATACGCATTTATCCAGGAACCGAAATGGGGAGAGAAGCACATCATGAAGGGTATCTCGTTCCCGGGGAATCCGTACTGGTTCCGCAATTCTATTTTTCTGGAATGAATCCTACTTGTCTCGTCAAGGAGATTTCGGAGAAAGTTTATGGAAGGATAAACTGGTTTTTCCCGGGCCGGCAGGATTGGAGTGGTTCGATAGGTCAACGTGTTCTCAGGTTTTTTCACAAGGAGGGCCCTCTCTGGAGAACTTTTAAAAAAGAGTAAACGAGCCATTAATAACACTTCTTGCTTCGGATAGTAGCTAGATTTATGTCGGCCTTGAAAAAATTTTTGTTCTGAGAGTGACAAATTTAAAGATACATCCCATGCAAGTCGCAATTTTTAGCTTAGATCATCCCCGAACGATTTTTGAAGTATTGGGCTAAAAGTCGTATAATCTGAATAAATTTATGATAGAGGAGGGGATATGGCGAGGGTCTATTTACTAGCAAACGTGTTACCAGGTAAAGACGTTTCTATACGAAATTCGTTAAGAGGGATTAAAGGTGTAGTCAATGCTGATGTAGTGACTGGGCCTCACGACATAATTGCTGTCATCGAGGCAGGAGATACATCGGAAATTTTTGACAAGGTGATTAAGAGAATAAGAAAAATAAAGGGAATAAACCGGACAGAGACATTTGTGGCAGTGGAGTGAGAGAAAGCTGTGATACGTGAAAAAAGAAGTGGTTCTCAACATAAGAGGAATGGCATGTCGGTCAAAACGCTGCATCGAAGAGCATGTTGTTTCAAAAATGCAGAAAGCCTGAGGAATACGGGTCTTCTGACTACTGACAGTGGACGCGCTGAGAGGCTTAAGGAGGTTTTCCAGGCATTGTATGAGGTTAACAAGAGGATTCCTATTATCGTGGAGGGTCGAAGAGATATTTTTGCATTGAGAAAGATAGGGCTCGTTGGTGAAATAATTCCACTTCATGGTGGCAAGGGTCTCTATGATTTCTGTGAGGATATTGTCGGCAGATATGGTCGGATCATACTGCTCATGGATTGGGATGAAAAAGGTGAGAGTTTGTATAAAATCGTATCAGGACACCTGAAAGGGCTGTGGGAGGAATTTTCTGCCTTCCGGGAGATCATCAAAGTATTATCTCAAAAAGATATAAAGGATATCGAGGGGGTCCCTGTGCTCCTTGAAAGACTTGCAGGCGTTGTCGTGAGAGTGGGAGAGGTGGCCTATTGATATGGCCTCCTTTTCTCATGAATCGTGAGAGTCATGTGTGGGTTGACTGCTGTCGAGGTCCGGAACCATTGTTTTATGGGGCTGTAAATCAGCAAGGTGGTTACTAACAGAAGTTTGAGGCTGCCTGTTACCGAAAAAAGAACATAAAAGTAGTCTAGATCCCACTGGCTCAATGACCTCGGCACGTTGGTCCAACCGAGCTTGGTAAAGACTCTCCGCGGGAACGCTGGCGATGAGGCAACGAATGTCATCGATGCTGCTGGTTTCTCAGAATCCTCTCAAATTCTACTCGGGTATCTGACGATAGAGATAAACCGCAACAACGGCGAACATCAGTGGGATGATCCAGGGTGCAGCGGCCGGAGGGATAGTTCCCGCATAGCCTAATGACAGGAAAAATGAATGTCCGAACCAATAAACGAGGCTTACCAGGAGCCCTAATCCCGCTGCGACAAATCCGGTGTTTGCATGAACACCACCCGACATCGTCCTCTGAAAAATCTTTTTTGATGTGTCACCAAGGGTAAGCGATATTCCGAGGAGCAATAGAAAAAGATTGACAAGTGGAAATGATAATCTTGAGCTTATGTCTACTGTGAGTTTTGTATTTTTAAATCCCGCCTCTTTTAATCTTTGCTGATAGTGGATCAACTCCAGTAAGGTCATTTCTTCAACTTTCCAGACATCCTCATGGAATATCTTGGGAGATTCTATGGCAGTGACAACCTGTTCTTTCAAATCAGTAGCCCTTCCACTTCGTATGTCGTATACGGTTAAATTTTTGAGCATCCAGCTTTGGCCTTTCCATTCAGCAGATTCTGCAACTATTTTTTCCCGTAACCCCCCTGAATCGAACTTGAAGATGCTCACATCTCTGCAGATATTCTTATCTGGTAAATAAAGGCCTATTCTAATTACTGAACCGTCACGCCCCCTCATAAAGAGAGTTCCTTCTTTAAACGTAAACTCTTTCCCCTTCTTTGTTATCTGGTTGTTGATAGATTGCATCATTTTGGATGACATGGGGACGATTGTTTCACCGATAACAAAACCAAAAAGGGCGATGAGGACTCCGATCACTACAAAGGGGCTGAGGATGCCCCTCATCTTGCCACCCGCCCCTTTTATGGTGACTATCTCCATTCTCTTAATCGCTTGAGAGAATATAAAGAGACTGCTCAGGAGCGTTGCCATCGGAAGGAGGTAGCGGACGAATTTAGGGATGCCTAGAAGGGTATATTCTATAAGGAGACCGATAGGTGGCTTAAAGAGCAGTAACTCATCAATTTTTTCCAAGAGCCCAATGAAACTGAAGATTATGGATATCCCGATGCCAAGGATCGCCAGAACCTTGAGAAATTCCTTCGCATAAAGTTTCTGTACTAGTAGCATCTATCGTTTATTCATCCTCTCAGATATCAGGATTGAAGATGAGAGGAGCAGAGCAAAAGCCAGCCAAGCACCCAAGAAAGGGGTGAGTTTACCTGTTCTCGATAAGTTTTCTCCATAGAGCAAAAGAGTATAATAAATAACAAACACCAACAATCCCACAGTGAGGCCTCCCAACCTTCCTGATTTACCAGCCATAAGGGAGAGGGATGGGCCTAAAAATACCAGTATAAGACATACGGCCGGCATTGACAGTCTCCGGTGGAATTCGAGGATATAGGGGATCCTCTGTTCAGGGAACTCCTTTGATGCTTGCAACAATTCAGCTGGCGTCATTTCATTGCCCTTTCGGTTTGCAGGTTCGATTGATGGAATCAAAGTAAAGTGGTATCTGGCAAAACTAATCTCTGTTAACGCCTTTTTCTTTATTATATATGCATGTCCGTCAACTAACAAGAACCCGATTACTTCGTCTTTCTGGCTAATAGTTGCTTCTTTGGCAATAATTACTTTTTGCTCGTCTTTGTTCCTATCATCAACAATAAATACTCCTGCAAGCCGGTCAGGCGCCGGTTTTTCCTTAACGAGCAAAATGACGTCTTTAAAAGCGGTATTAAATATGCCCTCCTCTATGCTCATCGCAGCTCTTTGGCTCAGTATCTCGGTCACTTTCTCCCTCAAAAGCACACTCCCCTTAGGGCCAAGATAAAAGCTCATGACCAGGCTCAATATAAAGCACGCTAGACCCAAATAACCTGCAGGTAGAGATATGGCCCTAAAAGACATGCCGCTGCCTCTGAGAACGATCATTTCACTGTCGGCATTCATCCTGCCATAGGTGAGAAGGACTGAGAGCAGCAACCCCATGGGAAGAGTGAGAATGAGGATTTGCGGCTGCAAGTATATGAATATCTTAACAATGTCTGCAAGCGAGGCACCGACCCCTGAGAGGAGCCTGCTCAACCTCAGTAATTTTTCCATCATGAGGGTGAAATTAAGAAAGAAGATGGACAGGAGAACGGATAGCAGCAGCTCCTTGAGGATGGACCTATGAATAAGCAACATCATTGAGTTTACCCTATAGTCACGCCTAAAATACATATTCTCTTTCTTAGACCCTTTGCAATGGTATGTTGAGGTGAGACGTTACTGCTTCTTGATCTCCTGCAGCCGTAAAATTCGCCTTGTTCTGCAGAAACGGCGTAAATTTGGCAGATATGAAAAAAAGGCCGCCCCCTCTATAAGATATATTACAAAGAGTTGCAAAGGAGCTAGTTGCAATTTGGCTTGCATATTTTTTAATCTATAATATTAAACTTTTGGAGGTAAAGAAGTGCTAACAATAACGGACAAGGCTGCCGAGAAGGCAAGAATAATCTTAGCAGAGGAAGGTAAGGATAACTGGGGGATCAGGATTTACAATGCTGGAGAAAGCTGTTGCGGACCCTCTTACGGCCTTGATTTAGATGAGAGGCCATCAGCTCATGATGAAGTATTTGAAAAAGATGGTTTAAGGGTTTTTGTTGATAAGGATATGTTAACGACCATTTCAGGGATGCAACTCGATTATTACGATGATGAGGAGAGAGAGGGATTTATCCTTACGGGTGGTGCAGCTCCTTCCTGCGGCCCAAGCTGCAGCAGTTGTGGATGAGCGGCTGGTGAGTGTATGCTTGAAATCGTAACTCGACATCATTCCCTAGTTTCACGTTCACCATTTAGCGTGTCCAACTAACGGCACGGCATGTTTCCTATACACAGATATCGGAGGCTCAGACGAAACGAAGCGATCAGGAGGATGGTCAGGGAGACCTCACTCTCTCCTGATTGCTTCATTTGTCCTCTTTTTGTCACGTATGGTAAGGGCATCAAGAAAGAGATAACCTCTATGCCTGGATGCTACCAGGAATCTTTGGATGAGGTGGTGAATCATGCCAGAAGGGTTTTCTCTCTTGGCATTCCTTCGATTCTCCTCTTCGGAATCCCTGAATATAAAGATGAGATCGGGAGTAGTGCTTTTGATGAGCACGGAGTGGTTCAGAATGCGGTCCGGGCTATAAAGGATGCTCTTCCTGATCTATACGTGATAACAGATGTCTGTATGTGCGAATACACGAGTCACGGGCATTGCGGGATTATCGAAGAAGGCGATGTTAGTAATGACAAGACACTGGAGCTCCTCTCAAGGGAAGCAGCATCTCATGCGAGGGCAGGAGCGGATATGGTTGCCCCTTCCGATATGATGGACGGGAGGGTGGCGGCAATCAGGGCTTCCCTCGATGATGAGGGCTTTCGTGAGGTTCCCATCATGTCTTATGCTGTGAAATATGCATCTTCATTCTATGGCCCCTTCAGGGAGGCGGCTGAGTCTACGCCTCAATTCGGCGATAGGCGGTCATACCAGATGGATCCCTCAAACAGGCGCGAGGCACTGAAAGAAGCCGCAATCGACATAGAAGAGGGCGCTGACATAATTATGGTCAAACCGGCGCTCTCTTACCTTGACATAATCTCTGACATCAGGTCATCCTTTGATGTTCCTGTGGCAGCTTATAGTGTGAGCGGAGAATACTCACTTGTCAAGGCAGCCGGAAGGCTGGGATGGGTTGATGAAAAAAAGTTAATGATGGAGATACTTATTTCTATAAAGCGTGCGGGAGCGGATTTAATTCTCACTTATTTCGCAGAGGAGGCCGCTGAGGTTCTGAACGGTTAATGTAGAATATCTTGCCAGGATTCATTATCCCTTTTGGATCAAATAGTCTCTTAATGCCCTTCATCAATTCGAGTTCTCTTTCCTTGATTTCCATATCTATGTAAGGCGCCTTCACTATGCCTATTCCATGCTCCCCGGAAATAGACCCGCCGAGATTGATCGTGATCTCAAACACCTTTTTCACAAGGGCTAAACCCTTTGCAGATTCCTCCTCATCATTTAAATCAAGCATTATATTTACGTGCATATTGCCGTCTCCGGCATGACCAAAGCTCACAATTTTGAGTCCGCTTTCCTCGGACAGGTTTCTTAATCCGGCAAGCAGCCCAGGTATTTTATTCCTCGGGACAACCACATCCTGATTAAGTTTGTTCGGCTTTATCTGATAAAGGGCAGGGGATATTGATCTCCGTGCTTCCCAGAGTCGTTCTCTCGCTGTATCATCCTCTGCAATGACCGCTTCTCCACCGAGGGTTCTACAGATGTCGATCACCCGCTCCGCCTCTTTCTTTATCGTTGCAGTATATCCATCGAGTTCGATAAGGAGTAATGCTTCCGTATCAGTGGGTAGCCCTGTGGGCTTATAATGTTCAATCGCCTGAAGCGCTGACCTGTCTATAAATTCTATAGTACGGGGTATTACCTTTGACGAAACGATCTTAGACACCGCAGTCCCTGACGATTCAAGGTCATTGAACATGACGAGGAGTGTGATGACATCCTCCGGTAGGGGAAGCATTTTCAACCGTATTTTTGTTGTCACAGCGAGAGTGCCTTCCGAGCCGATCAGCAGATCTTTTAGGTCATATCCGACAACGCTCTTATGGCTTTTGCCTCCAACATTGATCACAGTTCCATCGCAGAGGACAGCCTCCATTCCCATAATGTAGTCCCTAGTTACGCCGTATTTGATCGCCCTCGGTCCTCCAGCATTGGTTGCCACATTTCCTCCGATTGTACAAGTATTCATGCTCGATGGATCGGGGGGATAAAAAAAACCGAGGTATTCAAGCTCTTTCTGCAGTTTTCCATTGATTATGCCAGGTTCCACCACAACGGTCATGTTCTTTGTATCTACATCGAGCATCTTCCGCATCTTCTCAAGGCTTACGACAAGGCATGCATTTCCTGACGGAACGGATGCTCCCGCCATTCCTGTGCCTGCCCCCCTCGGTATTATGGACAACGAATGCTCATTTGCGTATTTGACTAGTCTCACAATGTCATCCGTTTTCCTCGGCCAAGCTACAGCTCTAGGGATATGCGGTTCAGCGTATGATGAGTCATAGCTGTAGCAGATCAGGTCTTCCTTTTCTGTCGACATTTCGATGCCTGTAAGAGCGATAGCATTTTTCATATATTCAAATTATACTAATTGCGTGGAAGTTCTGTAAATTTCTCAATTATGTGGGTAGCCAGTTCCAATTGATTAATAAAGCAAAAAAGGCTTAACTTAATAGAGAAGGGGTAATCCTCTAATGAACGAAGGCCTTATGAGATCCGTTATTCTAATCTCAACGGTCTCTTTCCCCTCATCCTGGCTGGATTCTTGGGGATAGAGCCAAAGAGTTTTTTGGGACCGCAAAGTTTGAGGAAATCCAAAACAATAAGGAACATGCTGGAAAGCTCTATTTTGAAAGGAAACCGAGAGACCTCGTAAGGAAAATCACTGTGAAAAGTTATCGTCAGGAACTTCAGTTTGACGTCCCTAGCCGCAATGGATTTGTAAACATTACACCGCAGGTCATGCAATGCCTCAAAGAGAGCAAGATCGTCGAGGGGTTTGTGCTCATCAATGCCATGCATACCACTGCATCGGTTTTCATAAATGATGACGAGCCAGGGCTCCATCAAGATTTTAATGTATGGCTCGAAAAAATTGCAGCCCATGAGCCGGTCTCATCATACCTTCATAACGTGGAGGAGGATAATGCGGACGCTCATATGAAACGGCAGATTATGGGCAGGGAAGTTGTTGTTGCCGCTACGGACGGGAAGCTTGATTTGGGACCGTGGGAACAGATTATCTATGGAGAATTTGACGGAAGGCAAAAAAAGAGTTCTTGTGAAAATCATTGGTGAATAAAAAGAAGAGGAATCGCAACACAGGACTGAAGAGGTCGCTTAAAGATTACCGCTATGCATAGGTAATATTTTCTACGTCGCTGAATTCCAAAGAAATGACCTTTGATACCCCTGCTTCCTCCATCGTGATCCCGTAAAGATAATTAGCTACCTCCATGGTGGTCCTGTTGTGGGAAATAACAATGAATTGTGTATCCAGTGAAAGTTTTTTGATCATCTCTGCAAATCTCACCGTATTGGACTCATCTAAGGCTGCGTCTACTTCATCAAGAATGCAGAGGGGACTCGGTTTTAGTAGAAATCCGGCAAAAAGAAGCGCGAGTGAAGTGAGAGCTTTTTCCCCCCCTGAAAGCAGATTCAGATTCTGGAGCTTCTTTCCCGGGGGTTGCGAGATAATGTCAAGGCCTGATTCCAAGATATTTTCTTCCTCCGTCAAGATGATATCAGCCCTCCCTCCACCGAAGAGGATGGTGAATACCTCCGAAAATTTTGTTCTCAGTGCATCGTAGGCCTCACGGAGTTTTCTTCTCGTCGTGGCGTTAATCCTGCTTATTGCCTCCTCTAATTCAGCAATAGACAGGGTCAGATCCTTCTGCTGCTGCGAGAGGAAATCATAGCGGTTTTTGAGTTCTTCATATTCCTCAAGGGTGCCAAGATTGACAGGGCCAAGCTCTCTTATCTTTTCATTTAGTTGATTGATGCTGTCTGCATCTACAACAGGATCATACCCGTTAATTTCGATTGCTTCTTTACCTATCGCCACACCATATTTTTGTAATATCGTATTCTCAATATGCTCTAGTCTGATCCGATCTTCTACTGCCTTTGAATTTGCCTCTGAGAGTTCCTGTGAGACGGCATCAATTTCCGCGCGGATCCTTTTAAGGGTCTGTTCTCGTGAAAGTAACATCTGATTTTCTGTCGCAATTGCTTCCTTTTTTACCTCCCGCTCTTTTTTTAGCTTTTCTGCCTCTGTCAGCAATACCTTTATGTTTTCTTTTAACGTCTGCAGCTCTGCTAGAGATCCCATTATCTTATCTTTAGCCTCCAGAATCTCTCTTAGTATCAATTCCTTCTCCCGCTCGAGCTCAGCCATGGTTTCCGTGATGCCATTCTTTTCTTTTTTTATTGCGTCTATCTTCTCTCTGTACGCGGCAACAGCTGTTCTCATGTCTGTGAGATGGATTCTTTCCTCTTCGTATTCCTTCTTTCTTGCAGACAATGAGTTCTGAATGGCTGCTATCTCATCGGCAGTCCTAGCCCTCTCTCCATCTAAGAAATTGATCTCTTGTGTCTTTGACTTGATAAGTGTTCTGAATGATTCTTTCTCGTCTGCGTAAGTCGAAATCTCGCTCTCCAGAAGAGAACGCTTTCGCGACATTCTTTCGAGTTCTTCAATCTGATTTTTCAGGGAATGGGCCGCAATAGAAAGCTTTTTTTCTATGTCAATAATGGAATTTTCGGTACCTTGAAGGGACTCTCTCTTAACCGTCAGTGAACTACTGAGGGCGGTTACTGCATTTTCCATGTCGCTTATTATCCCTTGTTGTCCGGAAATCATTTTCTGCAGTTCCTTTATTTCCCGCTTTCTTTTCAAAATTTCCTTACCTTGTCCTGCGAACACGAATCCATCATCGGTTATCACTTCTCCGGCCAGCGTCACAACTGTAACCCCTTTTAATGCGATGCTGCTCTTGATCTCAAGCCCTGTCTCGATATCTTTTACTATATAGGTGTTCTGAAGCATACTCCGTAGTCTGTCCTGAACACTTGTCAACTTTTTTCCCAGAGAGCCGTTGTCCTCAAATTTTAGGAGGTCAGAAGCCCTCCCAATAATTTTATCACTGAGCATATGTTGCAGATTTTCAGGGCCATTGATGTACTCCTGGTCAAACACAGTATACAACATAGAGGTCCTACCCAAATTTCTTTCCTGAACTATTCTCACAAGCGACAAAAGATCTTCCCTGTCTTCTATGATGAGTGCATTAATCTTGTCTGAGAGAGCTGCTTCGATTGCCCTTTCGAGATTACTCTCTGTATTAACGATATCTGAGAGCACTTTTTCTGAAATGTGTGAAATTTCGCCATATTCTGAAAGGAATTCGACCAATGACCTGTCAATTATCAGTTCCTTGAGTGAGGTAAGGCGTGAACTGTTGGACACCAAAAGCTCCCTCTCCTTTGACAGAAGTTCTTTTTTATACTCCAGGGTCTCTTTTAGAGACATGATTTCAGACCTAAGGCCCTCTTTTTCAGACTGTAAGGTTAGGTGCTCGTCTCTTTCTCTCGCAATTTGAACTTCTGCCTCCTGCACGGCCTGCGTTAATTCGTCAAACTTCCCTGTGATTGTGGCCATATCATTTATGCTAATGGATTCCTGATTCTGCAATGCATCAGACGAGGACTGGAGCTTATACAATTCATTTTTTTTATTGCTGAGATTCTCAGATATAGAGAAGAGTTCTTTTCTTTTTTTCTCGATTTCTGACTCTCCATCCACAAGGCTGCCTTCCATGTCTGACAACCGTTCTCTTTTTTCCCTCAATTCATCAGAGATTCCTTCCAAATTGGATAAATAGTTCTTTCCCGTGCTATCGAGTTCAGCAATTTTCTTGGAGAGGCCCTCTTGTTTAGAGGTCATATCTTTTTGTTGGTCAGTCAAACGGGATATCTCAGATTCCTTATTTTCGCTGTTAATTTTTATTATTGCCATCTG
The DNA here is from genome assembly GCA_052146665.1 of Dissulfurispiraceae bacterium. Lineage (GTDB taxonomy): Bacteria > Nitrospirota > Thermodesulfovibrionia > Thermodesulfovibrionales > Dissulfurispiraceae > JBKQMP01. Next base: position 29,418 of record JBKQMP010000035.1, on the reverse strand, counting down.
CCTCTCAGAGTCGGCGATAGCTTTGTCCTTTTCATGAAAACTATTTTCCAGTGCCGCAAGGACCTTTTCTTCGTCAACAAGCTCAAGCCTTTTTGTCTCCATGGCGTTTTCGATAGTTGACAACTCCCCCCTCAGCACAGAATCCTTCTCCTTCAGGGTCACAACGGATGAAAGAAGAATATGCAGCTTTTCGCCCAGCCTGCAGTACTCTCGCTTCGCTATTCGCTGCTCTATTTCTGTCAGTTCGGCCATAAGTCTCTTATATCTTCCCGCCTTCTTGGCTTGCCTGTCGAGGCTATTTAGTTGACGCCGCACTTCATAGACTATGTCATTTATTCTCTGGAGGTTTTGCTTCGATGAATCCAGTTTGGAGAGAGCTTCTGCCCTTCTCACCTTGTATTTCATAACCCCCGCGACCTCTTCAATGAGAAACCTCCGCTCATGGGGCTTTGTGTTGAGTATATCCGTTATCCTGCCTTGGTCAAGTATCGAATAACTCTTCACGTCGAGCCCTGTATCAAGGAAGATGTCCCTTATATCTCTTAGCCTGCACTGTCTCTTGTTTAGAATATATTCGCTTTCCCCTGAGCGATAAAGCCTGCGCGATACGGTGATCTTATCTGAGGAATCCTCCTCAGAAGAACCTTCGTCTCCGTTGCGGGGACTCTCTTCCTTGACCGAGTGTGTGCTCTGTGAAAGTACCAGTGTTACCTCAGCCATTCCCTTTTGCTTCTTTGTTGTAGAACCAAGGAAGATCACCTCTTCCATCTTTTCGCCCCGTAAACTCTTGGCGCTTTGCTCTCCAAGAACCCACCTGAAGGCGTCGACGATATTGCTTTTCCCGCACCCGTTCGGGCCCACGATGCAAGTGATGCCATTGTGAAGTGCAAGCGGTATTCTGTCTGCAAAGGATTTGAAGCCGATGAGCTCAATCTGTCTGATTTTCATTTTACTCCTTAATTGTAAGGTTCAGATAATAAGGCGGTCAAGTCAAAAATTATCATATTTATGGCATTATACTGAAAGTAAATTCGATACCCTTTTTTATACAATCAGTTAATAAACGATCCATGCCAATGTCCATGAACAGCTTTGCGCGAGATAGAAGAAGAGCTCTTTATTCTTTTCTGCTTCTGTTCGCCGTCACTCTGTCATCCTCACTTATCAGTCCTTCGCTGTCTTTATACTTGGTACCGTTTCTGCTAATAGCTTTACCGGTTTTTGTACAGAAGTCCCTACCTGTGAAGTTCTCTCTCAGTGACATCTTCCTGGGGTTTGGAGTTTCTTTCACGGTGCTTCTTCCTTTTTCGATCATTGCGATGATGACAGGCAGGGTCTTTTTACTTTCCTCTCCTGAAGTCCTCATCCGTCAGTTATTTCTGGTTGCCTTCCCCGAGGAAACTTTTTTCAGGGGTTACTTGCAGGAATCTTTTGGCAACAATAGGAAAGGGCTTATAGCGACAAGTATACTGTTTGCAGCGGCACATATACCGATAAGTTTAATTATTGGTAATTGGTTTGCGCTGCTGACTTTTTTCCCTTCACTGGTGATGGGATGGATTTATATGAGAACAAGGAATATACTGCCCAGCACTATTTTTCATTTTCTCGCAAATATCGTTTTTATTGGATTTGGTGGGGTGATATCACTATAAAGTAGTACCAACTCACGCAAGAATATATCCAAATCTGTCCTTAAAACTCTGTGGCGACAAATTAACCGCTTGGGCAAGTTGCTTCAAGCTCTCTCCTGAAAAGTCTTCTTTCTCAAGGCGTATCATATATTTTCTGCCCGCCTCATAATTCTCAGAGGTAATGTCTACTAATCTCACTTTGACCTTCCCAGTGGAATACTCTATCATTTCGACGAACGGGATCGGCCTCAGATAGCCATTTTCAAAAACGATCATCGATCCGGTGCCGCCTCTAAGGATATATCGGACCGCACCGTAGCCGAGGTTCCTGGTATACTCGACGTCAAATGGAATCGGATCAGCAGCTCGCAATTCATATCCAATGTTCTTATCTACAATGGTAAGCCTGATACCCATTGATTCCAGGGTTTTCCTTACAAAAGTCTTCAATACCCTCCCGAGTTGAATTTCAGAAAGTCTTGTTCGACCTGTTTCATCGTCCTCCAGCTGTTCGTGTTGCTTCAGTTCATCAGGGTCGAGTCTCTCTGCTAAACCCTCTGCAAGTACCGCTACCCCATGGTCTCGCCCCATAGACAGCCTCTTGATTATCGATCCGGCGAGGATGTCCGCAACCTTCTTTAGCGAAATCTTTTCTTCCTTAAATTCCTCTGAAATTATGGTAATTGTGGCACCCGCTGCCTTACCAATACCCAGTGCAAGATGACCTGCATATCTGCCCATGGTGGTGATGAAATACCACCTGCCTGTTGTTTTAGCATCTTCCATTACATTCTTGACTATCTCAACACCCCAGTGTCTAGCGGTTTCGTAACCAAAAGTTGGTGCACCGCCAGGCAGGGGGATATCGTTATCTATTGTCTTGGGTACATGCACTACACTCATAGAACCCCTTGCTTCTTTTTCGATCAGGCTCGCCATGAATAGGGTCCCTTCACCCCCAATGGTCACAAGATATTTAATACCAATCTTTTTGAGAGTGGACATTAGAACCTTCATTTTCTCTTTTATTCTATCAGGATAATCACGGGACGTTCTCAGGATGGATCCACCCTCAGTATGCAGCCTTGACACGTCATTAATGCTGAGAGGAATGACGCGGCTTGAGTCCCCTTCAAAGAGGGTCTTGAACCCCCCTACAATTCCTACGACTGCCTTGCCCTCATTGATGGCCTCAATCGTGGCTGAGCTGATAACGCCGTTTATCCCCGGGGCAGGACCTCCACCCACTATGATTCCCAAAATCTCCTTTCTCGCCATTGCCTGTCTCTCTAGTCTAACAGACTCGCGCTGATTTGTTTCTTAACTACTGTCGGAACGACTGTCTTCTTTACAATATCCATGGTGTTTGTAACTCGCAGCTTCTTAAATAGCAGGTCGAATTTGGCTTCAAGCTCGGCCATTAAATGTTCTTTCACGCTGGAAGGAAGATCCCAAAATTTCTTTTTGAATGGGCCAAAACCTTTTTTCCTCGTACTATAAATGAACTGTTCGTCGGTCTGGCCTTCTTTTCTGTCCCGAGAGTACTCCTGCTTTATAAAATTAAAGACCTCCTCTCGTAAGGCAGCTGGAAAATGTGCACTGTCGTAGATTATATTTTGAAACCCGGTAGCGAGGTGCACTTCTGAGGTGCCTATCTCCGGGAACATATTGAATGCCTCTTCGGGAAGGGTTGATGCACCATGCTGTACGCAACCGGACAGGCCGAATTCATTCCTTGCGAGGCTAGAAAGCACCTTGAGGGTATCAAAGTCTATCTTTACTTTTGCCAGGCTGCCGTCAGGAAGCACAACACCGCCGTGGCTTGTTCCAGTCTGGACACTCAGCTTGCTCAACCCTTTTGTTCCTTTAAAACTCCCGTTGAACCCTTCAAGATATGCTCTCGCCTCCTCAGGGGTGCTGTTCTTCTTGCCTATTTCGCCGATCTCTCCGCCAATGGAGACTTCTACCCCGGCAGGCTGCAATGCCCTTATGAAGGCGGCCAGTTCCGCTGTTTTTTCAAAGTTTGGTTTTTGCTGTTCTCTTAAGGTGGGTTTGTCAAGGTCCACGAGGGTAGATGAATCGATATCGATGTTATAGAACTCAGCCTCCACTGCTTCCGCAATAAGAGACTTCACATAGTTTGTCTCAGCGTCAGGGTCGCTCAGATAATTTTTCCTCACGAGCTGGAAATGGTCACCTTGGATAAACACAGGGCCTTGAAAGCCTTCTTTTGTTGCGGCCGCGAGGACAACGGAGGAGTATTCCAGTGGCCTCTGTTTTGTATACCCAATCTCTGACCGGGCGATCTCAAAAATCAGGGCGCCAACTCTCATTTCTATTGCTTTTCTGAACACTGTCTTTGCTACATCATAGGTGAGACCCCTAATATTCATTGCCGGTACGGTAAACCCAGGATAATTTCTCCCCATTTCCTCGTAAAGCTCTTGGATAGATGCAGGAACGGCGCCACAGGCTTTTGCAATCTCCTTAATGAAAAGGAAGAGAGATTCTCTCTTTTTATCATCGGATTCAAAGGTAGCAGTATAAATAAGACTGTCCATCATATTTCGGATACCTGTTCTATCCTTGACATTAGCAGAACCGTTGCTGATTTCGACTATGTTTTTCAGTCCCTTTATAGCCATTTGAAGTTCCCCCTCCCAAAAAATTTACGCCTATTATAACAAATCATTCGTCATTTGACATTGGGGCTAATGAAAATGAATAATTAATCATGAAAGCGAGATATAGTGCCTTCGGGCCCTATCTCAAGAAAAGGTTTGGCACGGTTGTTTATAAGGTTAATGTGGATGCTGGGTTTACCTGTCCTAACAGGGATGGAACTCTTGGAACAACAGGATGCATATACTGCAACAATGACAGCTTCAGACCTTCAAAATTGAATTCTGAACTCTCAATCAGAGAGCAGATAAGAAATGGCATATCCTATCTTTCCGCACGCTACAGGGCGAATAAGTTCCTCGTCTACTTCCAGCCATACACAAATACTTATGCTCCCGTGGCAGAGTTAAAGAGGCTTTACTTAGAAGCCTTGTCCGAGCCTTCAGTCATCGGTCTTGCTATCGGGACAAGGCCTGACTGTGTGGACGAGGAGAAGATAGATCTGCTCCAGAGGCTCGCAGGGGAATACTTCATCCTTGTTGAGTATGGACTACAGTCCATCTACGACAAATCCCTTGATTATATCCTCAGAGGGCATGATTATCAGACGTTTATCGATGCCGTTAACCATACTACGAAAAGGGGCATTCACGTCGGGGCACATCTTATTGTGGGTTTTCCAACAGAGACACGTGAAGAGATGCTTTCAATGGCGGACGAGATATCCGTCCTGCCGATAGAGTTTCTTAAGATACATCAGCTCCAGATAGTTAAGGACACGCTCCTTGCTAAACGATATGCAAGGGAACCATTCCACACATTTGGGTACGAAGAATACCTGGGCTTTCTTATTGATTTCATTGAGCGGCTTTCCCCTGAGGTTGTCTTGCAGAGGCTGTTTGCAACATCTCCTGATGAAATTCTTATAGCACCCAAATGGGGAAAAACAAGACAGGATATCTTGCGCGACGTGGAGAAGATATTTGTGACAAAAGATGCGTTCCAAGGTTCCAAGTGCGTCTGTCACGGGCGTTAATAATTTTTTCAAATGGAGTGGACATACTGAACAGGACCTGCTCAACTCTCTATGTCTGAGCTCTTGGATACTGCATCGAAGCCCCCTGAAAGCGGGATGATTATGGCTCGTAGAAGGGAGGCTTTAGCATCCTTTTTATGACAGGTGACCGTCATTGTCTGATCAGTGGAGCCCAAGAGGAAAGTCACATTCTTTCACCCGCCTATTTACGCAGTGACAATCTCACCTAAAGGCACCTTCTAAATGAACGAAGATTGTGAAGGATTGGATGATGCGGACAGCTTACTGAGCGACGCGGCTAATGGGTTTGGTCAGGCGCATGGCCTATTTGAGTCGACACCGTGGGTTTTATGGAAGATGCCTGATTCTGATGTTTTATACAGTATTTACTGACAGCATTACGCTCAACCGAAGCAGCAGACGATATTGGCTGACGGTTTAAATTTTTACGGAAGAGATGGTTTTACTCAGTGCGGTATAGAAAAATGTGGATTTTTCAAGAGAGAATAATACGCCATCCATGCTCCTGACCGGGAGTAGCTCAATGATGGAGTTGGTAATAAATGCGCCTTTGAAGTGCTTGATATCTTTTAGGTTTACTTTTCTTTCTTGAATCTTTACACCCTCCTTCTTTAAAGCATCTATCATACAATTTCTCATTATCCCTGGGAGGATACTCCTTGCGGGAGGAGTGATGACCCTCGTGTCATCATAGAAGAATATATTGGATGTTGCTCCCTCTAGGACAGAACTATCTTGTCCTATAAAAATAGCTTCGTCCGACTCCTTCTCTGTGGAAATCCTAAGAAGAGCGAAGAGCGAGGACAGATAGCTTAAATGTTTGAATTCAGCGAGAAAGTCCCGGTGTAAAGGCACAGAGATAACGTTTATCCCCACTTTTCTCTTTTCATTGATCTCATGCACATTGAGCTGTCTGCAAAATATCAGACAAGTAGGCTCTGTTGCTTTGAAATCTCTCACGTTTCCTGTTGACCCCCTTGTTACAGTGATCCGTATGTAGCTATCTTGATGAGTCAGGTTATTAATAGATAGCAGCTTTCTCATGACTAATAGGAGATCTGAGGTGGAATAAGCGATCTGTAACGACAGGACTTTCAAACCCCGATCCAGTCTAGCCATGTGGTCGAAGTACGCAAAAGGAGCCCCATTATATCCTCGCATAGTCTCAAACAGACCTTCTCCATAAAGGAAACCGCGGTCAAAAACAGAAATCTTCGCTCTCGTCTCATTTATGAAGTTTCCGTTGAGCCAGACGATCATTAGGATGCAACCTCAGCAAGCCCCATCGCGGCGAGGAATGATCGGGCTTTGATAATTGTCTCCTCATATTCGCTTTGCGGGTTCGAATCAGCGACGATTCCGCCACCCACATAAAAATGCAGTTTGCTGTTACTTATCACACCGGTTCTTATGGCGACATTAAAATCTGCGTTGCCCGAAAGATCAATGTAGCCTATGGTTCCACAGTATACCCCTCTACTCACTGGTTCAAGCTCATCAATTATTTCCATGGACCGAAGTTTCGGCGCGCCGGTAATCGAACCGCTCGGAAAGCAGTTGTAAAGACAATCCACAATGTCCACTCCTTCTTTCAGCGTGGCAGCGACTGTTGATACCATGTGATGGACATTGGCAAAAGATTCGATCCGCATGAAGTCCTTCACGTGAACACTCCCGGTAACGGACACCTTCCCGAGGTCATTCCTCTCCAGGTCCACTATCATTATATGCTCTGCCTTATCTTTTTCGCTGTTGCGAAGTTCATCGATCAACTGCGAGTCTTTTCTTTTATTTTTGCCCCGTTCCCTTGTCCCCTTAATTGGTCTGGTCTCAATGTAAGAGCCCTTTTTGAAGAGAAACCTCTCAGGGGAATTGCAGATTACGGTGAAATGTCTTCCCTTTAAAAAACAGCCGAACGGTGCCGGGCTTAACTGTCTGAGGATGAGGTAAAAAATTGTTGGGTCGCCGGCAAAGTGACAGTTGAATCGTTGGGAAATGTTGGCTTGGTATATGTCACCCTGGGCAATGTATCTCTTCGTGGCTTCGATAGTCCTTATGTAACTTTTTTCATTTACAGTCGAGGTTAGCCCTGAAAAGACAGGCCTGTTTTCTACCAATCTTGAAAGATCCAGTTCATTTAAGTAGGTATTCTCATCGGGTTTTTTTTGGGTGCTGAGGAAAAAAGGTCTCTTTTCAGCAGAATCCCAGACAAAGAGTTCGTCGTAGTAATTGAATTTTACGAGGGGCATTCTGAGCACACTGTCTTTAAAGGAACGTTTCCTGAACTCGTCCAAGAACCAGCCAAAATCGTACGTGACAAATCCTACAAAGCCGCCCGAAAACGGAAAGAGGGCTTCGTCTCTTTTATTCTCTTGAAGATACGATTTAATGAAAGCCAAGACATTGGTATCCAGCTTTCTCACCCCTTTGTGATCTTTAAGATAGGCTCTGTTACCATACTGGTACACCGAAAAGAGAGGCTTAACACCAAAATATGAATATCTTCCTGTCTCAAAGGCCGCATTACCGCTGTCAAGCAGAACACAGTCCTCCCTGCCTCCAAATGCCTTTAGAAAAGGTTCAATCCCTATTGTCTCTTTTAGTTCTCTGATGACCATATGATTTTTATCAAACCCTTCTCTGACAGCGGCCCCATTCCGTATTGGGATAAATGGCTTGCAAAAGATTTGAGGCTCTACGGAGCGGGAGTCTTCCAAGTGTACACAAAATCTACCATAAACCCCTCAATTAGTAAACCACGAGTGCTTGCGTGAATTCGCGATGTTGTTGCTCCAGTGATTTCGTGTCTTGACATCTCCCGTAAATGTCTGGATAAATATATCTGTTCAGGCGCAGAATAGCTTAATAGGGAATCCCGTGAGGTGTATGATAGGTACTCAAATCGGGAGCGGTCCCGCCGCTGTGACCGGGGACGAAAGCCGACTGAGCCACTGGGGTGTGAGACCTGGGAAGGCCGGTGATTAGAATGAACCGGAAGCCAGAAGACCTGCCTGGCAGACAATCTAGTTCGTGATCAGCGAGATGATCTGGAAAAATAATTCTCGCTGAACGCTGGTATGTCCTTCTCGCGGATGGAAGGCCCCCAAAGTATGAAAATTTGGGGTGATGATTAAGACGGGGATGAAGTGAAACAGGGTGCAATCCTCAGGGCAATTTGCTCTGGGGATTTATTATTTATGGGGGGAAATATGACACAACTTGAAAGGGCCGTAAAGGGTGAAATTACAGATGAGATCACTGTCATTGCAGGAGATGAGGGGCTCAATCCAGAGATCCTGAGGCGCCGCGTGGCCTCTGGAAAAATAATCATTCCCGCAAACAAAAACAGAAAGGCGAGATTGGTCGGTATTGGGAAGGGTCTTAGGACAAAGGTCAACGCCTCTATTGGGACATCCACTGACATCATCGACGTACAAATGGAGCTGGAAAAGGCGGTAATCGCTGAACGATATGGTGCTGACACCCTTATGGACTTGAGTGTGGGTGGAGATATCGCTGGAATAAGAGGGGCGATAATGGGCGCTACGACGCTGCCCTTAGGGACCGTTCCGCTTTATGAAGCCTTTGCCCTTGCGATTGAACGATATGGTGCTGCGGTGAACATGCCCGTTGATCTGCTCTGGGAGGTCACCGAAAGACAGTGCGAAGAGGGGGTTGCGTTTATGGCAATCCATTGTGGTATTAACAGAAGAACAGTCGAGATGCTCCGGAGGCAGCATTACCGTTACGGAGGGCTAGTTTCAAAGGGTGGCTCGTATATGGTGGCATGGATGGAGCACAATAACAAGGAGAATCCTCTTTACGAGCATTTTGACAGAGTGGTGGAGATACTGAGGAAACATGATGTTGTCCTAAGTCTCGGGAATGGATTCCGAGCAGGGGCTATCCATGATGCCAATGATAGGGTGCAGATGCAGGAATTGCTAGTCAACTGTGAGCTTGCTGAAATCGGCAGAGGTATGGGATGCCAGACAATGGTGGAAGGTCCGGGGCATATACCCATCAATGAGATTGAGGCCACTGTCGTGCTCGAAAAGAAAATGAGCGGGGAATCGCCATTTTATATGCTGGGACCCATTACCACTGACATTGCACCAGGATATGACCATATAACCGCTGCTATCGGCGCTGCTCTTTCGTCGGCATATGGTGCAGATTTCATCTGTTATGTAACGCCTTCGGAGCATCTGGGGCTTCCATTTCCAGAAGATGTAAGAGAAGGGGTAATGGCGTCGAGAATTGCAGCTCATGTTGGCGACATGATAAAAAATCATGATATGGAATCAGACAAACTAATGGCAAAAGCGAGGCGTGACATGAATTGGGAGAAACAGTTCTCCCTTTCGCTAGATGCGGAGACCGCGATGGCAATAAAGTCAAAAAGAGGCAACGGAGATGAACACAGCTGCACGATGTGTGGGAAGTTCTGTGCGAATGATACCTTGAAAAGTATGTTTAAAAAAGAGTTGGAGGGCTCTGACAAAAAATAGATGGCTTCCACTAAGCAATATCTTATCTTCATTACCGGTGGTGCAAAGAGTGGCAAGAGCAGATTTGCCATCAACGCTGCATCTAGCATCTGCGGGAAAAAGGCATTTATCGCAACAGGGGAGGCCCTTGATGATGAGATGCTTAAGAGAATAGAAAGGCACAAGCGAGAGAGATCAGAGGATTGGCTCACCTTGGAGGAACCGTTGAATATAGGGCCGCTGTTAAAAGATGTCCACCTGCTATACGAGGTAATCGTCATTGATTGCCTTACGCTCTGGCTGTCAAATCTCCTGCTCGCCTCAAGAAATCTGGAAATTGATGTGAAGGATTTTCTGGAATCAGTGACCCTTTACAAAGATCACCCGCCCTGCGCCGATCCGCCGAAGAGCCGTTCCCTGTTTATCGTTTCTAATGAAGTTGGACTGGGAATCGTCCCTGATAACGTGCTTGCGAGGAGATTCCGGGATGCAGCGGGAGAGTTGCATCAGAGAATAGCGGCGTTAGCAGATGAGGTATATTTTGTGGCTGCCGGAATACCGATGAAGATCAAGGGTTTAGTTCCGAACATGTGATGGAACGTTTTGGAGTGCGACCGAGAAGGGTGACGGGAAGGCTTGTGCATGAATCACAACACAAAAGGAGATTGTGATGGATGCAATACAGCAGACGCTAAAGAAAATCAGGAAAACTGACGAGGAATTTTTTCTTTTAGCCCAAAGGCGTCTTGATAACCTCACGAAGCCGCTTGGCAGCCTGGGTAGACTCGAGGAATTTGCAAAAAGACTGGTTGCGATTACGGAAAACGAGAGCCCCAAGCTGGACAAGAAGGTTATCTTTACCTTCGCAGGTGATCATGGAGTGACCGTAGAAGGTGTATCAGCCTATCCCAAAGAAGTCACGTCTCAGATGGTCCTCAATTTCATCAGGGGAGGGGCAGGCATTAATGTGCTTGCGCAGCATGCCGGTGCAGAAGTTGTTGTCGTGGACATAGGCGTTGATTACGATTTTGGTGATCTCGAAGGATTAGTGAAGATGAAAATAGTGAGGGGGACAAGAAACTTCAGAAGAGAGTCGGCCATGACGAGGCTGGTCGCTATCAGCTCCCTTCAGGTAGGGATTGAGTTGGCTAATAACTACGCGGAAAGAGGGTATAAGATCTTTGGCACGGGTGACATGGGCATCGGCAATACGACTCCCTCAAGTGCCATCGCCTCGGTGCTGACGGGCCGGCGGGTTTCAGAGGTTACCGGGAAGGGCACAGGCATATCAAATGCATCCTTGAAAAATAAGATAAAGGTGATTGAAGATGGAATAAGGCTGAATAAGCCTGACCCCAACGATCCGATAGATGTGCTCTCAAAGGTGGGCGGGTCTGAAATTGGCGCCATTGCTGGTGTGGTAATTGGTGCTGCAGCCAATAGGATACCTGTTGTCATTGATGGCTTTATCTCCACTGCAGGGGCACTTGTCGCGTACTGTCTTGCGCCAGACACAAAGGATTATATGTTTGCTGCTCACAAATCGGTAGAAATAGGTCATAAGGCAATGCTGGATAAAATTGGGTTACGTCCGATACTCGATCTGGATTTAAGGCTCGGCGAAGGCACAGGGGCTGCACTCGCCATGATCATTATAGATGCAGGGATCAAGATATACAACGAAATGGCTACCTTTGGGGAAGCCGGAGTATCAAATGAGATGCAGAACTGACTCAACATTACTCTCCAAGACTGTTCAGCCTGCTTCAATAGATCCCTGTCGCACGATGCGAGGAGTTGGTAAGAGTATTACCATTGTGAGTTGAGTCATGAAGAAGGTCTTGCTAGCATTTCAATTCCTTACCATTATACCGGTAAAGGTCAGCGGTGAGATGTCTGAAAATCTCATTGCGCGGTCATCTGTTTTTTTCCCGCTTGTGGGAGCCTTTCAGGGATTGCTGGTGGTTTTTGCGGCTACGTGGCTGATGAAGCCATTACCTTCAGACATTGTGAGCGGATTGATTATTTGCGCGCTAATAATCAGCAACGGAGGCTTTCACCTCGATGGCCTTGCGGACACTTTTGACGCAATAGCAGTGAAGTCAACAGGTGACCAGGCAACGGACAGGGAAAAAAGACTTGCGGTAATGAAAGACAGTGCCACCGGCGCAATAGGGGTTACGGCCATCGTGCTCACGATACTCATGAAAGTTCTTCTCATAAACAACGTCCTGACACATATGCCGTTGCCCGACGCTTCCTTCATACTATTCTTAATGCCGGTATTCTCAAAGTGGATAATGGTCCCTTCCATGTATCATGGCATATCGGCGAGACGAAACGGCATCGGAAAAACATTTGTTCAAAATACAAAATTATCCTGGGTTGCTCTGTCTTCGTTAATTGTGGTTGTTCTCTATGGAATAGCTTCTCAAATCGAATCGATGACTCTAGCTGGGTCGGGATATATTATTTTATTGGTTCTATTGTTTGCCTCATTATATTTATTCAGTTTGATGGTAGTAAGATTTTGTCGTAAGACGTTTGGCGGCCTCACCGGTGACTGTCTCGGAGCGCTAAGCGAATTATCCGAGATTCTTTTCTTAATGGTTTCGTATATATGGTTACGACGCTCTATTTAATAAGGCACGGGGCAACACTGGGAGGCGATGTTAAACGATACAAAGGCAGCATTGACGTTCGCCTTTCGGCAAAAGGAGTCCAACAAATCAAACGGGTTTCAAAATTTATAGTTCATGATAGTTTGAAGAGGCTGAGGATTGTTCAAAACAATTCAAGTTCGAATGCGGCAGACCAATTAAGCATACATGAACAGTCGGGACTGGCAAGCGTCTATAGTTCTCCGCTCAGCAGGGCTTTGGCGTGCGCTGAAATAGTTGCAGAGCCTCACCGCCTCAAGCCTTTGATAGTAAATGATTTACGAGAAAGGAGCTTTGGCATGTGGGAAGGCATGACATTTTTGGAGATCAAAGCTAAATACCCATTTGAATTTGAGGCATGGGCAAATAATCCAATCAAATACAGCCCTGTGGGAGGAGAAAGCACAATTGAAGTTAGAGACAGAGTTGTCGCCGCACTAAAGATTATAATGGACAACCATAGTGCTCAGCAGAGGGATCAAAGAGTGCTGCAGACAGCTGCTCGCAAGATTCCCTTGAGGGCGACCAGTAGGGAAGGAGATGAACGCCTTGGCGCTGAGAACATCGCCATTGTCGCACATGGCGGAGTAAACAGGGTTTTACTGTGTCACCTCATGGGCATTCCCCTTGAAAACATCTTCAGAATTGAGCAGGACAACGCGGCGGTAAATATCATAGAATTTTGGGATGGCTATCCTGTTATAAAACTGTTGAATGGAACAGCATGATGATGAAGCGGGCTAACCAAAATCCAGGGCACAGGAGAAGGATTTCATTATTTCCTGTAATTTTCCCTACCGCTTGGAATTGAGGATTATGAGATTATGTCAAAGGCGTTGATGATTCAAGGCACAGGCTCTGGTGCAGGGAAAAGTCTCATTGTCACCGCACTGTGCAGGATTTTCAGAGATAGGGGCTACAATGTCGCTCCATTCAAGTCACAGAATATGGCATTGAATTCATACATAAGCGCCGAGGGCGGTGAGATGGGCAGGGCGCAGGTTCTTCAAGCAGAGGCTGCGAGGGTGATGGCGACAGTAGATATGAACCCGATACTGCTCAAGGCCGCTGGAGAGAAAGGTTCGCAGGTCATTATTCATGGTAAGGTGCATTCAACCATGAAGGCAACAGAATACTATTCATTTAAAAAAGAGGCATGGAAAGCGGTACAGGAATCCTTTGGACGGCTGACGAAAAACTACGAACTGATCATAATAGAAGGGGCAGGCAGCCCGGCAGAAATAAATCTGATGGATGTAGACATTGTAAATATGGCTGTGGCGAGACATGCGGGGGCGCCGGTGATCTTAGTTGGCGATATCGATAAGGGAGGCGTCTTTGCGTCACTTTACGGCACCATTGAGCTTCTTGGGCAGGACAATACGTATGTGAAGGCATTCCTAATCAATAAATTTCGTGGGGATCTGAATATTCTGAAGCCGGGACTTGAAATGATTAAGAAGAAGACTGGCAGACCCGTCATCGGAGTCTTGCCTTATGTCAATAACATTGGTCTCCCTGAAGAAGACGGGTTGGCACTTCAGAAAGGTTCACCTTTAGATGTTCACCCTTCAAAGGTAGGGACAGTGAAGATTGTTGTAGTCCGATTGCAGTATATCTCAAATTTTACTGATTTTGATCCATTTTTCTATGAGCCTGACGTTGAATTGAATTATTCGAATTACCAAGCGGAGATTGAGAGTGCAAATATAGTGATAATCCCTGGTTCAAAAAATACAGTCAAAGACCTTTTTTTCCTGAGAGACCATGGTCTTGATAAGAGCATTAAGCGGGCGTACGAAAAGGGGGTTCAGATAATAGGGATATGCGGGGGATACCAGATGCTTGGCAAGGTCATAAAGGATCCATACGGCGTTGAAAGTCATCATAAAGAGATCGAAGGCATGGGCTTACTGAATATCGATACGATATTTGAAGAAAATAAGGTTACCTGTCAGGTTGACGCTGAGCTATTACCCGATTTTTACTCGTGCGCGCCATATTTACTGCCTCCGATCAGAGGCTATGAAATACACATGGGAGAGAGTAAAGGAGACATTGGTTTATTTAAGCTAAGAAGGTTTTCACCAGCGAATATGGAGTTGAAGGAGAAGATCGAATTCTGCTGTTCTGATGACGTCATTGATGGTTCCCGAAATGGAAACTGCTGGGGGACATATCTTCACGGGATCTTCGATAATGACCAGTTTAGGCGGTGCATACTCAATCACGCGAGAGGGCAGAAGGGATTATCTTCGCTTCACTCTGATGTCAACTATGCGAGCATTAAGGATCGAGCAATTGACTCGCTAGCAGCAGTATTTAGAGAAAATGTTGACATGGATTTTATTGGAAAGCTACTGGAACTATGAAAGAACCCGTCATACTGACGCTGGCCTTTTTGTTAGATCTTGCTATGGGGGATCCTCAATGGTTGCCTCATCCGGTGAGAATTATAGGAAAAGGAATTAGCAGACTCGAATCGTTCCTCAGAGGTCATTTTAAGACATCGGCTCAGGAGAAATGGGGTGGCATAGCTTTGGTTGTGCTGATCGTCATCCCCACCTTTTTGATTTCATTTGCAATGCAGGAGGCAATTCTCCGCGGTATTGATAGGGGCGGCATTTGGATGATCATGGGTAGTATAGGTATTGTTTATTTAACTTCCACGACTATAGCAGTTCGAGAACTCATTAGTTCAGTGCGGGTCGTAGTCAACTCAGTCAAGAGCCAGAGTGTCAGTTCGGCAAGGGATAATTTGAGCATGATCGTTGGTCGTGATACCCACGATCTTTCGGACGAAGAGATTTTGAAAGCAGCGCTGGAATCCCTTGCGGAAAACCTTTCAGATGGCATCATTGCTCCGCTCTTTTATTTTACGATAGGGGGACTTCCTCTTGCATTGTCTTACAAAGCAATCAACACTCTGGATTCTATGGTCGGTTATAAGAATCAACGACATCTGCATTTCGGTTGGGCAGCAGCTCGCCTCGATGACATTGCTAATTATCTTCCGGCACGGATTACGGGGGTGCTCATTGTTGTCGCTACTGCTCTTGTTGTCCGATCTCCCTCGGCCATTTACCGTTCCATCAGCATAATGTTGCGCGATGGGAAGAAACATTTGAGTCCGAACAGCGGGATTCCCGAGGCGGCCATGGCAGGTGCTTTAGATGTTAGGTTCGGTGGCCCATCAACGTACGGGGGCAGCACGGTGAACAAGCCTTATATCGGGGAAGATCTGCAGCATACCTATCAGATCTACGTTGTGGCTTCTGACAGAGCGATTACTATAGCACAGATCGTATCACTGCTCGGAATTGCTATAGCGGTAGGGACATTATGCGGGAATGCGGCATTATGAAACTCAATGGCGCACCACATATGAAAGATAAAAGAGTCGCAAAGTCTCAAGAGCCGCCATGTTCTGATGGATGTATCCCATGCTCTGCGATTGGGCATGGTGGGAACATTTACAGCGCCTCACAGGAAACGGGGATACCCGAAGAAGACATAATCGACTTCAGTGCATCTATAAACCCCCTTGGTGTTCCGGGGAGCGTAATGACGAGAATTAAAGATAGCGTGGCAGATCTTTGTAATTATCCGGACCCTTACGTCACTAAGCTCAGGTCTTATCTTTCAAGATGCCACGACGTGGATCTCTCCTCTATTGTGTGCGGCAACGGGAGTACAGAACTCATCTACGGCGTTGTGAGGGCATTTAAACCCAAAAGGGTTCTTTTAACAGCGCCAACATTTGGGGAGTATGAAAGGGCATGCAGCAATTATGAAACCAGAGTAATGTACTACCCGTTGGAACATGGCGATCATTTTGAGTTGCGCGCCTCGAGCTTCATTTCCGCAATGGCAGGCAATAGACCTCTTGGGATCAAAGCCCGCGGACAAGGAACCAATTTGCTGCATGTTACTCATCCTGTATCATCCCCCTGTGATATGGCTTTTCTATGTAATCCCAACAATCCGACCGGCAGGCTGATTCCAAAGGCGGATATGATGGAAATAGCTAAAGCAGCCAGAGATCTGAAGTGCCGTCTTATCGTGGATGAGGCATTCATAGATTTTTCGCCCGATGATTCTATGGTGAGTGAGGTTCAGATTAATCCATATTTGATTGTTTTGCGGTCACTGACAAAATTTTACGCCCTTCCGGGTCTCAGAATAGGGTATGGGATCGTTCCTCTATGCCTCATTGACGCAATAACACGACAGAAAGAACCATGGACGGTAAATACCCTTGCACAGATAGCTGGCATAACTGCTCTTCAGGATAGCGCATACAAGGATGAAACATATAAAGTTATTAGAACAGAAAAAATGGTTCTGGAGGAAGGTTTTAGAGTTAACCGGATTGACTTCTGCCCATCTTGTGCCAATTACTATCTGCTGAAATTGAATTACGCAAAGGAGGTAATCTCCCGCCTCAGGGGACAAGGCATCCTTATTAGGGATTGTTCAAATTTTGAAGGCCTTGATGATTCATTTATAAGAGTTGCAGTCAAATCTCATTCAGACAATATGCGTTTACTTAAGGAGTTGGCATCCCCATGCAGGGCTTAGTGATAGCTGGTACACACAGTGGCTGTGGAAAGACAACGGTGACCTTGGGAGTCCTCGCCGCGTTAAAGAGTAAAGGGCTCAGAATCCAGCCATTCAAAGCCGGCCCGGATTTTATTGATACAGGCCTTCATGGCCTCATCGCCCGAAGGCCTTCAAGGAATCTTGATATATGGATGTGCGGCAAGGCAGGAGTGCTGGACTGTTTCAAGCGATACACAAAAGACATAGATATCGCTGTAATTGAGGGAGTTATGGGGATGTACGACGGGGAATTCAGTACGGCAGATTTGGCGGTCCTCTTGAATCTGCCCATCATCCTTGTGATTGATGCATTTGGGATGGCTGAAAGCGTGGGGGCGATTGTCAAAGGATTTGCTGATTTTGAGATGAACGGTGTTACATCCGGAAGTCTGAGTACTAAAATGACGACCACAGCCCCACAGATTGGAGGAGTGATTTTTAACCGTGTCTCGTCAGAAAGGCATTACGAAAGATTAAGAAACAGCGTGAGAGGCATACGTGTGTATGGGTATCTTCCGAGGGATATGCATTTTGAGATCCTTCATCGGCACCTCGGACTTACTGTGGCGGAAGAGAGCCCTATGACGTCTGAAAATGTGCAGAAACTTGTAGAAGGGGTTTTGGCGCATATAGACATTGACAGCATAATTGCTTTGAAACGCGGGGAATTGGCAGACCGGCAAGCAGAAATAGTATCAGAGAAAATCTTATTTGCCACGACTTCTGAGTCTCCTACGCCTCAGACTTCTGAAGCAACAATTGCTGTTGCCTATGACAGGGCATTCAATTTCTACTATGAAGAGAATCTTGATCTGTTAAAAGATGCCGGAGCGAGGATAGTGAAATTCAGCCCTTTAACTGATCCTGGTATACCAGATGGCACGGATGCCATCTATATTGGGGGAGGATATCCTGAGCTTTATGCAAAGGAATTGTCTGAAAACACATCCATGCTCAACGTAGTGAGTCGCTGGGCGATTTCAGGTAACCCTATCTACGCTGAGTGTGGAGGCCTAATGTACCTTTCACGAGGGATATACGACTTTAAACGCACTTTTTTCAGGATGGTGGACATCTTGCCTTTCGAGACAGAAATGAAAAAAAACAGGTCGCATCTCGGCTATAGGGAGATTGAACTCAAAGAGGACTGTATTCTCGGCAGGAAGGGCGACCTGTTGCGAGGTCACGAGTTCCACTATTCAGAGATAAAAGGTAGTATCCTCTCTTCGAAGATCTCCACCACTTACTCTATAAGGGATAACGCTGGGAAGATTCTCGATGAGGAGGGATACAGATTTAACAATACCTTTGCCAGCTATGTACACATTCACTTCAACAGCAATCCTTCTCTTGCAAAGAATTTCATGCATTTTGTCGAGTCAGTTCGGAAGAAGAAACCCAACGTTGCTGAAGCAGGCGGCATCCCATGCACTGGGAGAAAGGAGCACTAATGGAGCACATAATTCTGATAGGACATGGCAGTCCCAAAAAAGAAGCCAATAATATCCAGTTAGTAGGAAAGCTTTTACACAATGCTCTTCACCCCGGGTGTAATAAAGGGTGCGTAAAAGTTGCATATCTTCAGTTTGCAAGGCCGGATATCATGCAGACTATAAAAGAATGTGTGGTGGATGGAACCCAGAGGATAACCATCCATCCCTATTTCCTCACTTCCGGTGTGCATGTAACAAAGGATATACCAAAAATGATCAAGGAGGCGGGAGAAAGATATCCCACTGTGGAGTTCATTTACACTGAGCCTCTAGGCGTTCACAAGAAACTGGTCGAAATTGTGAGAGAGAAAATCAGCAGTGCATGTCCCCTCACGCCTCGGGAAATAGAAAAGAGGAGCTTTGAAATAATCTCGGAAGAGCTTAACCTTAGTGATGTGCCAGCTGATCAACTTCCGATTGTCAATCGCGTCATCCACGCAACGGCAGATTTTGAGTTTAAGGATTCTCTCTTATTCCATCCTGACGCTATACAGGCAGGATTGAGGGCTATAGTCTCTGGCAAAGATATCCTCACCGATGTCGAAATGGTCAAGACCGGCATAAACAAAAGACTTCTGGAAAAATGGAGTGGCAAGGTTAGCTGCAATATACAGAGGGTCGAAGACATCGATCTTGGCAAAGAGAATACAAAAAATAAAACAAGGGCGGAGAGCGGTATAGAATTGGGACTAAAAGAGGGGGGCAACATTGGGATTATAGCGGTGGGAAATGCACCTACGGCGCTGTTAAGAGTGATTGAGATGTTAAATGCTGCCGAGTGCTCTTTGAGTGAGCCCATACTCGTTGTCGGGGTTCCAGTTGGCTTTGTCAAGGCCTTTGAGTCAAAGGTGTTACTTGCGGAACAACGTTTTCCCTTTATCACTAACCTGAGCAGAAAAGGTGGTACACCTGTCGCCGTGGCGATAGTGAACGCCTTATTAAGGATGGCAGGGGAGATGTGATGCGAGGCTTCAGTGGATGTATTTTCTATGCTGCAAGTGCCTGTTCGTTGCGGATGCTTGTCACGTCTGAATTCTTCAGCATGCATATAGTTGAAGGAACACTATCGCTAAACTGGGCGGCGACCTTGTTCGTGTGCCAACTTTCTTTATCGCCGATGGACTATATATGCTTAAAAGACCCCTCGGTACTGATCTCTTATATTAACCATTGGGCGGGCTGATGGCTCCATTTGTTTTTATCATCGCGTATATATGGAGACCCGTACCTGCTGCGTGCACTTGCTTTGATCCGTGCGCCAAGGGCACTTCCGGTATTCTCCTCGGTCCCAGCGCGAGAGTACTTCTCGATGCGGCAGGACTCTTCAAGCAGGCGCTCTTCCTGGGGCACCAGGGATTGAGCATGCCAGGTGCCGACATTGTTTCCATGGACTTAGTAGGCTCCTTTGCGGGATATGGCACCTTCAGAATAGTGACGGCTTTCAATGTTAACCTCGTGACCGCCGCTGTTATGGCCCGACTGATGGCTGATCGGGCTATATACCTCGCCCCATTAGCTGGACCTGCTGTGGGTATAGGAGGAGAGTCGTCATACCTGCCCCGTCTCATGAAAATAGTTCTAGCCTTGATCCCCGCGGAAGTGTCTCTGGGAATTATTGAAGGCGTGATCACAGAGGGAATGATCGGTTTGCTCTATAAAAGAAGGTCCAGCCTCTTGATTAAAATGCCGGTCATCAGACCCGAGGAAGTGATGGTGTGAGCAGAGAACTGCAGTTCAAGATCTGGCGTGTACCTCACCATGGAAAAAAAATTCTGTTTATTGTCCCTCTCCTTAATTCATGCTGCTTTCCATCGGCCGCTGCTGTGACTGCAGAAAAGTGGGAAGGCATCGATAAGTCCATTATTGAAAAGTATGCAAAAGAACACAACCGAATGGCCAGGGAGACTCTCATCGACACGGACCGAGGCTACCTCCTGCTTTTTGTCTTTCTTACCGCGCGGGGAGTTGGCGGTTTGGGAGCAGGACACTGCTGGCAGATGCCTATGGTGGAAAGATCTCGATGTGCTTACAGAAAAGAACAACGGGATCTAACTAGCCTCATTAAGGACAGAAAAAAATAAATGGAACTTTTTTCCGAACACTTTAGAAGGGAACATCTGCTATCAAGGGTCGATGCACGTATCAAACTGCTCGTCGCTATGATGATTTTGGTGATGGTGGTAAGCTCTCATGGGTTTATCTTCCCCTCGTGTATTATTCTTTTCAGTGTTGTATTGTATGTCAGGATGAATATGCCTATACGTGTTTTTATCTTGAGGTTTTCAGAACCCTTGCTGATTGCAACGGTTCTAGTGATTATTAAACTATTCTTTTCGGGACATGAAATACTATTTTCATTTAATCTCGCAGGCTTTCAGATAGCAACATATAGAGACGGGCTTGTAGAGGGTCTGGCAATAGCTGTCAGGATTGTAGCAGCGGTTTCCGTTGTTACTGTCATCGGATTTGCTACCACGTTTACTGAATTCATCGCAAGCGTCTCTTGGTTCAAAATGCCGAGAGGTTTTACTGAGATATTAATGTTTGCCTATCGGTATATTTTTGTTCTCCTTGAAGAGGCGATGGTGATTTACAACGCCCAGAAGAACCGTCTTGGATATTCAAGCATAAGAAGGGGATTAAGCTCCTTCGGCATCCTAGCAGGCTCGCTGACGCTTAAAGCATTTGAGCATAGCCATAATACGACAACTGCAATGGTACAGAGGGGATATGACGGCCATGTGCCGGTGTTGAAACATAAGCCGTTTAATTGTTCTGAGATCATGATGTCTGTGATAGTCTTGCTCGTTATGGCGGTGATATGGAAGATATAATGGGAATGAGGGACACAATCTGCAGGACGGACAGCGAAGTTGAGCGTGTGAGATTATCAGTTAGCATAAACTTTTTCAATTATCCTGATGGGACTCGGGCACTGCATGACGTGACCATTGCAGTAAAAAAAGGCGAGTTCGTGGGCATTTTGGGTTCGAACGGTTCTGGAAAGACTACACTCCTCAAAGTGATGGATGGCCTGATTAAGGACTTCTCCGGCAGTGTCTGCCTCGATGGGGTGGATCTCAGGAGGCTCTCGCCAAAAGATATTTATAAAAAGGTTGGCCTTGTTTTTCAGAATCCTGACGACCAGCTTTTTGCTCCAACCGTTTTTGACGATGTGGCTTTTGGACCATTGAACATGGGTTGCCCGGAGAACGAAACGTTGTGTAGGGTAACTACTGCCCTTACGTGCGTAGAGATGGCTGAATACGCGAAAAAATCGATTCATAACCTCAGCTTTGGTCAGAAGAAAAGGATTTGCATTGCGGGACTTTTAGCAATGGGCCATGAAATATTGCTCCTTGATGAACCGACAGCGGGCTTAGATCCTATGGGAGAGTATAAGATGATGAGCCTTTTGCAGAAATTGAACAGGGACAATAGGGTGACCATCGTTATGGCAACACACAGCGTCGACCTCGTCCCACTTTTCCTTCATAGACTTTATATACTGAGCAAAGGTTCGATTGTGAGAGGCGGAAGTCCCGAAGAAGTTTTCACTGCACCTGAAGAGATGTCGAAGGTCAAGCTCCGACTTCCGCAGATTGCGGAATTGATTCACAGACTAAAATATGAAGATAACCTGCCATTTGAAAGAATCCCCCTCACTATCGGTGAAGCGAGGAGGGAGATTGTAAGGATGACCGGGGATAGGGAATCTTAACATCTGAGGGGATAAAGATGCATAAAGGGTATATCCAGGTATACACTGGGAACAGTAAAGGGAAGACGACTGCTGCATTGGGCTTGGCGTTAAGGGCAGCGGGTGCAGGGCTTACAATATTTATTGCACAGTTTATAAAGAAGAGAAGATGCAGTGAACACAAAGCCTTAGAAAGGTTTAGCGACCTTATTACTTTAAGACAATATGGCACCGGGTTTCTGAAGGGCGCTGAGCCAACAGATCAGGAGATTACTGCAGCAAAGGAGGGCGTTAAAGAGATTAAGGAGATTGTTGCCTCATCTATGTATGATTTGGTGATACTGGATGAGATAACTGTAGCGGTACATGATCGCCTCATCAGCTCTGACGATGTCCTGGATCTTTTTGATGTCAAGCCACTCGATGTGGAAATGGTGCTCACAGGGAGGTACGCGGACGAGCGGATTATTGAAAGGGCCGATCTTGTGACGGAGATGAACGAGATAAAGCACTATATTAAAAAAGGCGTGAAGGCAAGGGTAGGCATCGAGTTCTGAGGATGAGAAGAAAAGAAATCCGACCAGGATATACAACTGGTGCCTGCGCAGCAGCTGCTGCAAAAGCAGCTGCAATGGTTTTACTTCAGGATAAAATACAAGTCAGTGGAGTCGATATCCCCTTCCCTGACGGGGGGCACGTTAAATTCTTAATTCATCACCACGAGTTTAGGTCTCAGGAGGAGGTGGGGCGGGCTTCCGTAATCAAAGACGCTGGCGATGACCCTGATGTAACCAATAAAGCAGAGATAGTTGCAGAAGCTCGCATTGAGGGAGTAAATGAGAGGTCGGATAGGCGACCAGATCAGAATTCAATGGCTCATCAATTCTCTCCAGCGCTCATCATCAAAGGTGGTCAGGGGGTGGGGACCATCACTAAGCCAGGACTGGCGATTGGAGTTGGAGAATCGGCGATAAACCCTATCCCTCAGAGCATGATAAAGAATGCAGTGATGGAAGCCGTTTCAGAATGCACAACAAAGAACCGTGAGCAAAATACCATCAACAGATTTGAAAGCAAACAGTGGCCCGTCTTAGAGATCACTATTTCAGTTCCTGACGGTGAGCGGCTCGCAAAAAAAACCTTGAATCCAAGGCTGGGCATAATCGGTGGTATTTCAATACTCGGCACAACAGGAGTTGTGAGGCCGTTATCATCGGAGGCTTGGACAGCGACGATAACGGCCTCAATGGATGTGGCTAAAGCCATGGGCTGCACGGAGATAGTTCTCTCAGCTGGGAGGGCGTCTGAGAAAGCCCATATGAAGGAATACGGCCTGCCCGAAGAGTCATATGTGATGATGGGAGATTATCTTAAGTTTTCGCTTTTGGAAGCAGTCCGGCACAAATTTAAAAAAATCCATCTTTGCGCTCAGTGGGCCAAGATGTTGAAAATAGGAATGGCCACCCCGCAAACTCATGTCAGACATGGCATTATCGACTTGAGAAAGGCCGTAGAATTTCTAATCCGACTTGGCATCAATATTCCACTGCAACGTAATTACAATACAGGCCGTGAGATATTCGATTGCATCATGGCATCGTCTTACAATAAGCAACTAGCACTCTCAAGAGTCTGTGAATCTGCAAAAAAGTATGCCGAAGGTATCGTGACCGGGACACCCGTCATTGCTCACCTTATTTCGTATGAAGGAGAAATTGCCGTAAGTAGCGGATAGGGAGTGCAAATGGAATTGCCATGCAAAGGGCTCTCATTGATTAATCAGAAACAGAAGTGACCTGGCTTGAATTTGTGCCTACTATATACGTAAGAAGCTCGGATCAGAGACTACTGTAATGAGGGGCTGAGCAGGACATGTTGCTAGGGTTTCTTGTACTCAATGTTAATTTCATAAGAAATACTTGCATGCCCTGGCGGAACAGGGTCGCTTTTTCCGCTGCAAACCATTGATCCCTCCCCGCTTTTCTTACGCTTTTTGACCATATTTGTAATAATTGACGTCAGGTCAAAGCCACCATTAACGCAGCCTTTTACCATGCATTCCATTTTGAAATAGACATACCCAGTTGGTAAGACATTGACAGTGCGCACCATAAGAACAGGATTTGATACTTTCTGGTAATATGTCATTTTGATTACCATACGCGAAACCCCTGGAAATCTCTCAGAAACCAGTCCGGCGGCAATCATATTTTTCTTATTCAGTTGCATTCTTGCAACATAATTTTGCCGTTGTGCCATTTTCTCCCTAAAAATAACAGCCCCCTGGTTTGCAGGGGGCTGTCCTGGTCAATTATGTCTTAATTACATTAATTGCCTTAGGGCCTTTCGGTCCTTTTTCAATATCGAAGCTCACTGTGTCGCCCTCTGCAAGGGATTTGAATCCATCGCCCTGAATGGATGAATAGTGAACAAAGACGTCACTTCCATCTTCGCTTGCAATAAAGCCAAAACCTTTGGACTCATTAAACCACTTCACTGTTCCTTTTGGCATTTCCTTTACCTCCTCATGTTAGACTAAAGTATCGAAACAATTATTAGCCATAAAAGAAGCCACAAAGCTAAAAGTCTTTGTGGCTTCTTATATGTACCAATTTACAAAAACTTCCGATACCTCAAAATAAGCATGACACTTTCTATTATAAAAAGTCAATGCGGCATGGGCCGGATTTAAGGGACAGGCGAAACAGGATGTCAAAAAGAGCATCTTTTGAACACGTTCAAATACATGTGAGACAAAAAAGAAGGTATAAAAGAGGGTTATGGAGGCACCTCTTGATGAAAGTAGTCAGTATCGCAAAAGGATTTCATCGGCTGGCAAAGCACATGCCCCCGGAACTCACAGACAAGGAGACGAATCGGTTAAGGGCTCTGAGGCTCTACCTTGAGACCAAGGATGTAGGACTTGTCTGCAGGACCTTTGATGTCTGCAGGGCAACACTGTACCGATGGGTACAACGATTTGATCCTCGAGACCTCGGTTCTTTAAAAGAACACTCACGCCGACCCAAAAGATTGAGGAAAGCACAATGGTCATACGAACTTATCATCGCAGTAAAACAGTTGAGGCAGCAGTATCCCCGATGGGATAAGGACAAACTTATCGTCTTGCTTAAGGATCAGGGATGGGAAACCTCCGCCTTTACTGTTGGCCGCATTATTGGGTATCTTAAGAAACGCGGTGACATCGTGTAGATAGATACCCTTGATATACGACCGGTTGCCCGGATAACACTGAAACGGTTCACCGCCCGTGATGTCATATCGAAGTGAGATGTCCTCGAGGCACGGTACCGAGCAACTGCACGCACTGCACGAGAGTTCATCGATACCCTACACCAACGCATGCCCTTTGCCGTAAAGGCCATACAACTGGATGGCGATTCAGCGTTTTACGAGGAATTCGAGACCGCCTGTAAAGAAAAGGGCATTGCACTGTTTGTATTGCCACCAAGCACCCACACCCAAGAATTCTATGAGGTCACTAACTGCTCATGGACAATCCCTGAATTGAACAAACAGCTTGTCGGCTGGGAGCATTTCTTTAACTGCATATGACCTCATCGTGCCCTGGCTAATAAACCCCCTTGCAATTCCTCAAGGACAATGGCATTATCCATGATTATAAACTCCTCTCTTTGTCTCACGTGTAGTAGACGCATACATCTTTGGCATAGCCTCCGCATCCCGTGTTATAATTACTAGTCAGCTAAGAAAGGAGATAAAATTGTCAAAACATGCCGGTGCATACAAGAGTGAGAAAAGGAAAAAGGAATTGACACGCCAGAAACGACAGGAAGAAAAAAGGCAAAAACGCATCAAGGGTGGAACTGCTAAAGAGGATGCGGAAATTAAGGGTTCAGATGGTCTGGCAGGGGAGACGAAAGACTAGCCACTCTGGAGCAATGGTCGAATAGGAAGAGTTCGATCGGTTCCTAATGCTGAACCGGGACTCACAGGATTATCCGCCGCGGAATGATTGAGGGGATTTTTGGATGAATAAGGTTGAAAACGGCAATACGGTTAAAGCGTACTACAACGGCAAGTTTAATGATGGCACAATCTTTTATTCCTCAAGACATTGCGAACCACGTGAGTTCACGATAGGCGGAGGATGCGTCATAAACGGATTCGAGTTTGTGATTTTAGGAATGTCAGCAGGCCAGAAAAAGGCTGCGGTGACAGCGGCGGATGATGCCTATGGCTCTCAGGAGGATGATTTGGTGTTCACTTTTGGCAGGTCTCAGATGCCCTGGAGCATCAAGCCAAACCAGGCGCTCATCCTAAGCGGTGAGGAGCCTGACGGGGGAGCAAGGGAAGTGATCATATCTGCGGTTATGGAAGGCTCTGTTACTTTTGATGCGAATCACCCTTTTGCTGGAAAAAACCTCACTTCTGAAGTAGAGTTGGTTGAGATTGCATAAAGGAGTCTTTTCGTTTTTAGTAGGATCGTCTCCTTTAAACAACCAAAATACATGCGGCACCGACAGCATTCTGACGGAGTCGCTCCTCAATTCTTACCTGGAACCTTAGATAACCCCATAGAACAAATGTGAAGGATGGCATTGTCCAAGATTTACATTATAGGTATAGGCTATAAGCCCATCGAAAAGAAAGCAAGGGCGATTATCCTCGGCTCAGATATCATCCTTGCATCGGGCAGGCTCTTCGATGCGTTCACGATGTATGATGAATTCGAAGCTGTCAAAGACAAAGTGAAGGTGATTAATAAGGTTGATCAAACGATGGATTTTATCAGAGCAGAAATGGCTAATCACCGAATTCCGTCCCAAATCATAACCCTTCTGGCATCCGGTGATCCAATGTTTTTTGGGATCGGTCGAAGGGCTGTCAATGAATTTGGAAAGGACACAGTCGAAATAATCCCAGATCTATCGTGCATTCAGCTCGCCTTTTCAAAGATAAAGGAGACATGGGATGACGCCTTACTTATGAGTCTCCACGGGGGACCTGACCCTGCGAAGAGGAGACGATTGGAGTATGAGTTAAAAGATCTTCCTTTGCTCCTCAGCAAGCATAGCAAAATCGCTATACTTACTGATAGAGAGAACAATCCGACCTCAATTGCCAGACACATCCTATCATCTCCCCATTTTGATCACCGGCCCGCAGCCTTAAAGATGTATGTGTGCGAGAAATTGAGTTATGCGGATGAGGAATTGAAGGAGGGCACGCCGCAAGACATTGCTTCTATGTCCTTCTCAGAGCCTAATGTAGTTATTATCCAGAACATGGATATCCCGAAAAAAAACGAAAAGAACAATGTCAAGCGGGACATCTGTTTTGGACTTACGGAGAAAGAAATTCTTCATTCGCGAGGACTCATTACAAAGGACGAAGTGCGCGCAGTGGTTATCCATAAGTTAAGACTGCCACATTATGGGGTGCTCTGGGACGTGGGAGCGGGTTCAGGATCTGTATCAGTAGAGGTTTCAAGAGTGCAGCCAGGACTGAGAGTCTTTTCCGTGGAAAAAGATGAGGAGCAACTAAAGAATCTTAATGAAAATAAGTTGCGATTTAATGCAACCAATATCGAAGTGATAAAAGGCTCCGCACCTGAAGTGCTGAAAGATTTGCCCCCTCCCGATAGAGTTTTCATAGGAGGTAGCGGAGGGAACCTTGAGAAGATAGTCAGTTCTATAGCTGGAACGCTCTACTCAGGAGTTGTGGTAATAGCTGCTGTTACATTGGAAACACTGCAATCGGCTATACAACTTCTTCAAAACAAGGGTTTTGATGTAGACATCTCAGAAGTTTCCATATCCAGATTTAAGATGACTGCCGGCAAGCAACATATCCATGCATTGAATCCGGTATTTGTGATAAGAGGTGAGATAAGAAGATGAAGGGTTCGCTTTATGTAGTAGGTGTCGGCCCTGGCGATCCTGAATTGTTGACACTCAAGGCACTCAGAATCCTTAAGGATGTGCCGGTTATTTGTGTCCCTAAAGGGAGGGAGGAAGGTAGTAGCGTCGCGTTATCTGTCGTGAACAAGATCCTGAATCTTGACAATAAAGAAATTATCGAGGCGCATTTCCCTATGCAGAAAACAAGAGAAAGTCGCCAAGGGCAAATGACCCAGAGCGGGGATAATCAAAAGATACTGGAGGGAGAGAACACGGGGTCAAGAGCTTTCCCTCATTTTTACCCTGCACACGCACTTGATAATGAGCTTGATAACAAATGGAATGAAACGTCTAAAAGGATTACAAGCAGGTTGAACAAGGGGCGTGATGTCGCTTTTATAACTATTGGAGACCCTACTATTTATAGCACTTTTTTTTACATATACGGCAAGCTACTTGAGCAAATCCCCGATTTACATCTGGAGATAATTCCTGGGGTATCCTCTATCAACGCTGCCGCCTCCAAGGCAAGGGTCTCATTAGGGCTTGCCGACGAAAAAATTGCCATACTCCCTGCAACCTATGTTGATAATATTAAACCGATCCTAAAAGAGTTTGATACTGTTGTCCTGATGAAGATCCACAAGGTTTTTGATAAGATTTTAAGTATCCTTGATGAGATGCATCTAGTGCAGAATGCCGTATATGTTTGTAGGGCTGGTATGGATGGTGAGGTGATCATTCACGATATAGCGGGGATCAATAAAAATCAGCTCAATTATCTTTCCTTGCTTATTATCAAGAGATAACACCTGATGAACAAGAAAGACCTATCCTTGTTTAAAGACTGGTTTGCTGATTATTGCCAATCATTTTATCAGAGAAGCGCCGTAAGACCCCGTCCTTCAGGGCGGGGATATAAGGCGTAAAGTTAAATATCTTTTTGTAGGTAGTATATTAAGAGGATACTAATAGCATGCTGATACGCAAGGGTTTCAAGTACAGGCTCAAGCCTGACCGGTTCGAGGAAACAGCTATGTCCAAGACCGCCGGCTGCAATCGTTTTGTCTGGAACCTGATGCTGGCTATCCAGAAAGAGAGGCTGGACAACAAGCTGTCATGCCTCTCCTATTGTAAGATGGCTGCAGTGCTGATTGACATGAAATCGGAATTTGAGTTCCTCAAAGAAGTGCATTCTCAGACACTACAGCAGACGCTCAAGGATTTGGATCGTGCTATAGGGGATGCTTTCGACAAGGACAGCCCCAAGAAGTT
>JBKQMP010000034.1:0-12299 GCA_052146665.1 Dissulfurispiraceae bacterium | reverse complement strand
TTATCGCTAGTACCTTCGTTATCGCTGCCGTCAGCGTCGTCTTCCCATGATCCACATGCCCTATCGTCCCTACATTCACATGCGGCTTTACCCTCTCAAATTTTGCCTTGGCCATATTGCCTCCTTACTTTTCCAGCTGTTAGTGGTTGACTTCACGATACATTTGACTAACAACCCACCATCGGTCACTTTCCGATGTCTTTCAAAGCCCATGACCGGAATTGAACCGGTGACCTCATCCTTACCAAGGATGTGCTCTGCCGACTGAGCTACATGGGCAGCAATGACAGCTCGCTACTGAATGGAAATCACGAAACATTCTCTGCTTATCACTCTTCTTTAATCTTATTCTTCTTTAATTTTATATGGAGCGGGAAACGGGATTCGAACCCGCGACCCTCAGCTTGGAAGGCTGACGCTCTACCACTGAGCTACTCCCGCATCTCTGGGCCCTCTATCCATGGGTCACTTCAAAAAAAGTAACGGCTCCCAACCTCATTTCCTTATTACAAACGGCTCATCTTGAAACTCCAGCAAAAGCCGTTCTTCAAATTTCGCTGGTGGAGAGGGGAGGATTCGAACCTCCGAAGGCTGCGCCAACGGGTTTACAGCCCGTCCCCTTTGGCCACTCGGGTACCTCTCCAATCCCATTGTTATCAATGATGAGCTTGTCAATCGATCAACGAGCTGCGACGCCACCCTTGACCCTGTTTCACCATCCACTGGTCGTCATTAGCGGTTCTTCCCAAAGCCACCGAAGGGAATCGAACCCCCGACCCGCTGATTACAAATCAGCTGCTCTGCCAGCTGAGCTACGGTGGCGATAACTGATTAATATAAAGAACTTATTATAAACTTGTCAACCTAAAAATTCAATGACCGTCCTCATCGCCATGGGCTTTCCTAACTTGTTTTCTCCTAAAAGTCAGGAGACCAGCAGCAGTTTCTCTACAGAGAATTTCCGAGCTATGCACCTTCCTCTG
Organism: Dissulfurispiraceae bacterium; assembly: GCA_052146665.1. GTDB lineage: Bacteria > Nitrospirota > Thermodesulfovibrionia > Thermodesulfovibrionales > Dissulfurispiraceae > JBKQMP01. Next base: position 11,316 of record JBKQMP010000034.1, on the reverse strand, counting down.
ACTGAGCCCATCTTAGGATTTCCGGCAGGAACCCTTGAGGTTTATGACCCCGAGACTAAAGCTGGCTCCTCGCATCTTGTATTGCCCACCACGCTATGACATGCCAGATCCCGTTCGTCGATAAAGCGAGCTGAGGGATTGCACTTCCACAAAAAACCTGGAAGGCAGATACCCTTATCAGATTACCAAGAACCAATCCCGCGGCCGCCAACGAGCATCCCCTAAACATCACGCCTTGCGCTCCATGGCACTGTCTGAACATCGTCTGCATACAAAATTACTGAGACATCATGGACCAATATAGCCAGAAAAGACCAGTTATCCCAAACGACTACCATGCCCGTACTCTGGCTGCCGGGGGGGGTCAGGCAATTACAGCTCGTCTTTGTCGCACAACCTCATATGAGAGAATCCCCGCAGCTACTGATACGTTGAGAGAATTGACCCGTCCCCACATCGGTATGTTCACAATAAAGTCACACTTTTCTTTCACTGTCCGTCTCAACCCCTGTCCTTCAGAGCCGATTACTAGGGCTAGCGGCACTTTCATATCAAGATCCCATAAGCTCAGTGGTGAGCCGGACTCTGCTCCCACTATAATAATGTCTGACTTCTTCATCATTTCCAGAGCATGCTTAACATTCACCACCTCCGTTAGATTGACATGAGTGACGGCTCCCGCGGATGTCTTTGCGACAATACCAGTAATGGCGGCTGAACGATGTGACTGAAATACTATTCCATGGATTCCTGCGGCATCAGCTACCCTCAAGAGTGCGCCAAAATTTCTGGGATCCTCAATGCAATCAAGAATCAGAAAAAATGGCAATTCCCCTTTCGCCGTAGGTATATCCATTAACTCATCTATGCTCAATAATTTCCTTTGAGACAAAATAGCGGCAACACCCTGATGTCCTTTGTGAAACCTCGTCTCAAAAAAATCCTTCTTAACAATCTCTAGAGGGATGGACTTTGCTTGCGCCATTGAAATAATCTTTCTATGGTGCTCACTTTTTTCTTGAGAACAGTAGATAACACCAATCCCCTGATCCGACATCAGCGCCTCCAAAACAGGGTTAATCCCGTAAGCCCAATGTTCTTTGTTGTCTTTCTTATTCATGGTAACGGATCAAATGACAACTTCCCGGATCAGCGCCGACTCATGACCGATAATCATTGAACTTAATCGCAAGAGCCGGCCGCCAATATGTTGAGTGCTGCATTCACATCAGCATCAAGGGATGTGCCACAGGCCACACACTGGAAAACGCCCTGCGACCTCCTGCTTCCCGCGCTCACGTGCAAGCATGCGGAACAGCGCTGGCTTGTGTGCTTCAGATCAACGAGCACCATGGTTCCACCGCGTTCGACCAGTTTGTACTGCACCATTGTACGGAACATTCCCCAACCCTGATCAAGTATCGCCTTGTTGAGACCAGACTTGGCCGTTACGTTACTACCAGGACTTTCAACTGTACCGCGTGCGGACCTGCTCATGCAGGACACCCTCAAGTCTTCCATGGCAACCATAGCGTGGTTCTTGCTGATTGCAGTGGAAATCTTATGAAGGTAGTCCTTGCGAGCATCCGCGATGAGGCTGTGAGTGCGCTGCACCCGTTTCAGCTGCTTATTCCAGTTGGCGGAGAACTTGACCTTGCGCGACAACTTCCGTTGTCCTTTGGCGAGCCTTTCTTCCAAAGACTGAAACCTGTTCAGTGGTTGATACGAGGTGCCATCTGAAAGCGTGGCGAACTTCGAGATGCCCATGTCGATCCCGACTTCACTGGTTGAGTTATGCACGGGTTCCGGTATATCCAGCTCCGTCTGGATGGAGATGAACCAACGGTCCCCATGCCGGGACACCGTGAGGTTCTTCGGAACACCCTGACACTGCCGGCTCTTGAAAAACCTGAGCCACCCTATTTTGGGCAGCAATACCCTATTGCCTTCAATCCTAAAGTGCTGAGGCATAGAGAACGAGTCACCATCGGCCCTTTTCTTCCAGGTGGGCATGCACTTGTAAGGCTGGCCCTTATCAAAAACGTCTTTGAAAGCGCGGTCCAACTGTTTGAGCGTCTGTTGCAGGCACTGGCAATTGGCCTCCGCCAAGAACTTCATCTCATCGCTCCGTTTCCAAACAGTGAGCCAGAACGCCAGCTCCCGATACCAGAGCAAGGGCTGCCTGCTCTCCAACCTTCTCAGGTTAGTCTCAAGCGCCTTGTTCCACAAGAAGCGTGGCATCCCAGCGTGACACGCAAGAATCGGCATCAGAACAGGGTCGTCCCTCAGCCTGAACATATATCCTCTGCGTATCACCATTCAACTAGCGCTCCTCTACAATATTACGTATCAAAACAGCTTGAACTTAACGCCTTATTTCCCCACCCTAAAGGACGGGGTCTTATGGCGCTTCCTGATAAATAATGCTGCCTTGGTCTCAAAGTGTGCCAAATCCCCTATATCTTAACCTTCCATATAGAGCCGTCTGTCCTGTCCTCAAGGAGTATGCCATTTTCTTCGAGTTCCTTTCTTATGGAATCTGCTCTTGACCATTCCTTCTGCACCCTTGCCATCTGTCTCTCCTCTATCTTAAGCTCAATTGCAGACTCAGACAGGGGGATCTTCTTGGTCTTCAAAAGGTCAACGTTCCACTGGAGTGGTGTTCGCCCGAAAATCCCAAGAACATCCCCTAGATTTCTCAGAGTATCTTTAGCCTTTTTAATAGCTGCCCAAGCGGATTCACCGCGCGACTTCGTATCAAGGAACCTGTTTATCTCACGGATGAGCTCAAATAATTGTCCGATGGCAAATGCGGCGTTGAAATCGTCATCCATTGCCTCAATAAATCGTTCCCTGTAGTTATTGATCATATCTTCAAATTCTGTTGTCCAATTTGTCTTAGTTGGCTTTTCTCCGGCGCTCCCGATAACTGTGCAAGACAGATATTCATCCACTCTCGCAATGGTGCTGTAGTACCTCTCAAGGGATAATTCCGAATCCCTCACAGGCTCCTGAGAGAACTCTATGGGGTTGCGGTAATGGGTGGAAAGTATAAAGAGTCTTACGACTTCAGCATCATATCTATCGAGTATTTCACGTATCGTAAAAAAATTTCCAAGAGACTTTGACATCTTTTCCTTATCAATGGTGATGAATCCGTTATGTACCCAGTACTTTGCAAAGGGCCTGCCAGTGAATGCCTCTGACTGTGCAAGCTCATTCTCATGATGAGGAAAAATAAGGTCAGCACCCCCTCCATGAACATCAAAGGACTCCCCTAAATGCTTAATTGCCATCGCTGTACACTCAATATGCCAGCCTGGCCGTCCCTTGCCCCACGGACTCTCCCACCATGGTTCTCCTCGTTTTGACGCCTTCCACAGCGCAAAATCCGCCGGAGTCTTCTTTCGTTCATCTACGTCGACCCTTGCTCCCGCCAAAAGATCTTTCATGTCCTTTTTTGAGAGCTTGCCGTACTCGGGGAAGTCTTCAACGGAAAAATAGACACTCTTGTCATCTCCTTCCGGCACCTCATAGGCATATCCTTTTTCTATGATTACCCTAATCACCTCAATCATCTCTTTAATGTGCTCGGTGGCCTTTGGTTCAATATCAGCGCGTTGAACACCGAGTCTGTCCATATCGACATAGTATTCATTGATGTATTTAGAGGCAACTTTATCCCACGAAGTGCCCTCCTCTCTGGCCTTGTTGATTATTTTGTCATCTACATCAGTAAAGTTTCTCACATACTTAACGTCGAATCCCTTAAAATGAAGGTATCTCTTTATGACATCGAAGACTATCGCACTGCGCGCATGTCCTATGTGGCAATAATCGTACGCGGTAACACCACATGCATACATCCCCACCTTGCCATGTATCAGTGGAATGAACTCCTCTTTCTTTCCCTTCATCGTATTGAATATCCGCATTCTACCTCCCTTACCATCGATCCTCTCTATCCTGCTTTCAAGCCTGTCAATATGGTCAGCCAACTCCTGCAGCTTCTCATCCAACGGGTCTGGAAGTCTAACATGGTCAAGGGCTTCCACAAGTCCTCTTTCTTCTACATGAATGACCTTCTTCTTGATAATCCTCCCCGGTACGCCAACTACTATGGAATAGTCCGGAGCCGGTTTCAACACTACCGAGTTGGCTCCGATCTTAACAAAATTTCCTATTTTGACAGGCCCCAGTATCTTTGCGCCAGCACCCACGACAACATGATTACCCAGTGTGGGATGACGTTTACCCTTTTCCTTCCCCGTGCCACCAAGTGTCACTCCTTGGTATAACAGACAGTCTTCTCCAATTTCTGTAGTCTCTCCTATCACCACCCCCATTCCGTGGTCAACGAAAAATCCGGGCCCTACCTCTGCCGCAGGATGTATTTCAATGCCGGTAAGAAAGCGCGCAATGTGAGACAGAAGTCTTGGGATGACTGGAAACTTGAGGCGCCATAAAAGATGACTCATCCTGTGAATCAAGATAGCGTGAAGACCAGGATATGTAAGAAGCACCTCAACAAGATTTCTGGCCGCCGGATCACGTTCAAAGATAGCGCGGATGTCTCTTTTTATTGTGTTTAAAAAGCCCATTATATTTGATCTGCCAATATTGTCACCAACATCTTGACGGCTCGATGGTTAGAGACAGAAAATCCGCACATCCCTCGAAATGAGTCCTACCACAATTTTATCATAACAGGGATAACCTTATGGCATCAATTCTCACGCACTGATTCGGCGGTCAGCATACATAGGCTGTCAACGAAACCGGCTGAGTCTTCTTGGCAGGGTGCCACAGGTCGATCATCAAGTTATGCCCCGCTAACCCATTCCATAAACTTCGCTTCTGCCCACTAGATTCCTTAGTTTGCTGTTCCCCATGACACAAAGGGCATTGTTGAAAGGCAAGATAGTCCTCAGAGAACATTTACCGGTATTTACCTGTGCATTAAGGCAGCCACGGTGGGAAAGTATTTTAAATCAGTATGCGGCAGGAAAAGTGCAGACAGATACTCGTCCATAAACCGCCTCAACACAGACAATTCTATATACGTCATTCTCGATGCTATTTCTTCTGCCTCTTTCCTTAACTCTTCCGAGAGCAGACAGAGGTAAGCGCCTGTTATTGACGTGTTCCCCATGAAGACAAACCGATCTATTGGCAGGTCTGGCAGCATCCCTAGTATAATAGCCCTCTCAACATTTAGATAATTGCCAAATCCGCCCGCTATATAGACTCTCTCAATTGCGTCCAGACTCAATCCGACTTCGTTCAGGAGTGAGATCATACCACCGTATATGGCAGCCTTCGCACGAAGCATATTTTCTATATCAACCTCTGTGAGCACTATCTCCTTCTGGGCAAGCTCATCCTTGTAAAAAAGATATTCATAGCCGTCTTCGCCGTCTCTGACCCTGGAGGTCTTGCCAATCACGTATTTTCCCTTTTGATCAATTATCCCTGTAAGAAACATTTCTGATATAGCATCAATCATCCCTGATCCACATATCCCCAAAGGCTTTCCGCCTCCTATCACTGAAATGAGAGGCTCATACGATAATGGATCGATTCTTACTGATTCTATTGCGCCTGATGTTGCCCTCATTCCGCACCTGATGCCGCTTCCCTCAAAACACGGGCCGGCAGAACAGGCAGCAGTCATAAGTAGCTCATTATTTCCAATGACTATCTCTCCATTGGTACCTATGTCCATAAAAAGAGCCATCTCCTGCTTCCTATACATCTTTGAGGCAAGCACCCCCGCCACAATGTCTCCACCCACATAACTCGCAACACACGGCACCGTATATATAGGCGTTAGGGCATTGATCGACAAATGTGCCATGTCCGCTTTCCAAAGAGGAAATTTATTCAGAGTTGGAATGTAGGGCTCTTCTCTTATGGATTCGGGGTTAAGACCCCAAAAGATCTGGGACATGGTAGTATTACCCGCAATCGTTACGGCTTCCACTTCGTGTCTTTTTATGTTGTGACGCTCCGTCAGAGATCCCACTATGGTATTGATATCTGTGAGCACCGCATTCCTCAGTTCCTGAAGACCTCCGCCCTCTGTAGCATGAATTATCCTTGTAATGACATCGTCACCGTATCTCATCTGCGAATTATAGGTGGAGCCAATGTCGATAATGTCACCATCCAGTAAGTCCACAAGATAAACAACCACTGTAGTCGTCCCTATATCCACTGCGATTCCGCACTGTATATTGTAGTTCTCCGGCGAGATCAATGATATTGCTTCAGCGGCCTCTTCATTCTGTTGTACGTATGAAAACTCTACCTTCCAGTTAGCTTCTCTTAACGTTTGAGACATTGTGGAGATAAATCGATGAGAAAATCGCATTCTGGGCAACCCGCTGTCATGCAATGCCCTCTCCAATCTCTCAAGGTCGCCTATGTTGTCACTGATAGTGGGAGGTGGAAGCATAACGCAGATTCTCTTCACAGCTGGATTCACGTAGACACTGTACGATTTCAGGTATTCAAAAAGGTTTTTTGTCTTGGCAAAGGCTATTTTATCCCCTAATGCAAGTTGAGACTCCTTAGGTATCTCAATCAGCACATCCTCCACAGGAATGGCCTGGCACGCAAGCACTATGTTCGTTTTGCGCTCTTTTTCAGTAAGCTTGCCATAAGAGACGACCTCGCAATGACCCTTAATGACTCTGACCTTACATTTGCCACATATTCCCTTTCCCCCGCAGGATGCAACAAGATATGTGCCCGCCCTTTTTAACGCGGAATATAAGTCTTCCCCCTCGATTATCTGAATAACTTCATCGGTGGTCAAGTGTAAATTCAACGCCCTGTCTCCTACATCCGATATATCCGAGGATTATTCTAACATACCGTTGAAAAATATACACTGCAGCAACGGGAATACGAAGAGTCAGGGGCTTTTTTGGACTTCAGCGGGGATAAGCGGTCATAGTGGCGGGCTTGGCCGCAAAATTCCAATTTCACAGGTAACTTCTGCCAATTTTCCTCAATGTAGGTGTTGTGTTAAAATTAGCAGCGTTACTAATGATCCTTCAAGGAGATCACCCTATGCCAGACAATTTAATGCATATGTACCGCGTACCTGCACTCTTTCCCGATAAAAAAGATGTACTGTTGAAAATGATACGAGAAAAAATCAGTCCTACGATTAAGGATATCAACACGGAATTCTGTTTTAATATCGACGCCTCAAGACCGCTCACTGATCCAGAAGTGACCGCGCTGAGATGGCTTTTCGCCGAGACTTTTGAGCCAGACAATTTTTCCAGTGAGAGCTTCTTGACTGATACCCCTCCTTCAAACTTGAGTCCTCAGGGGATCACTAAAAGAAATATAATTGAAATCGGTCCTAGAATGACTTTTACTACTGCCTGGTCAACCAATGCCGTTTCTATTTGCCATGCGTGCGGCTTGACGAAGATTAATCGTATAGAGCTCTCAAGGAGATATGAAATCATTTCAGATCAGCCGACGGAGCTCGGGAGTCAGAAGCTCACCGAATTGCTGATTTTGATTCATGACCGCATGACGGAGTGCCCCTATAAGGAGCCCCTTAAGACCTTCCAAACCGGGATAATGCCGCAACACGTCAAGATAGTGCCTCTAATCGAGAGAGGTAAGGTTGCCCTGAGAGAGATAAACCAGGGAATAGGACTCGGCCTTGATGACTGGGACATCGATTATTACTATCGTTTTTTTATTGAAGAACTTAAGAGAAACCCTACCGACGTCGAATGCTTTGACTTAAGCCAATCCAACAGTGAACATTCCCGCCACTGGTTTTTTAAAGGGAAACTCGTTATTGATGGAGAGGAGATCGCCCAAAGTCTGATGCAGATCGTAAAAGAACCTTACAGAATGAATCCGAACAACAGTGTTATTGCTTTCAATGATAATTCAAGTGCCATCACGGGATATAAAATACGGGCAATCCTGCCTGAGAATCCGGCAATACCTTCTCCTATGAGACAAAAGGAAGTTACGTATCACATAATCTTCACGGCGGAAACCCACAATTTTCCATCGGGCGTCGCCCCTTTCCCCGGGGCTGAAACGGGCACCGGAGGAAGGATCAGGGATGTGCATGCAACGGGAAGGGGCGGGCTCGTCGTTGCCGGAACAGCAGCATATTGTGTAGGCAACCTCAACATCCCTCATTATCCTCTCCCGTGGGAAGAGGCTTCATTCATTTATCCTGCAACCCTTGCCTCTCCCCTCCAGATAGAAATAGAAGCAAGCAACGGCGTGTCATCCTATGGTAATAAATTTGGAGAGCCCGTGGTCCAGGGATTTACACGATCGTTTGGATTAAGGCTCCCCAGTGGTGAGAGACGGGAGTGGATAAAACCCATCATGTTCACTGGGGGAGTTGGACAGATTGATGCCAGGCATGTCGAGAAGAGAATGCCGGAAAAGGGGATGGCAGTTGTGAAGATAGGAGGCCCTGCATATCGCATTGGCATGGGCGGTGGCGCGGCATCCAGCATGATTCAGGGGGAAAACTTAGCAGATCTTGATTTCAATGCAGTTCAGCGAGGCGATGCCGAAATGGAGCAGAAATTAAATAGGGTCATAAGGGCTTGCATTGAAATGGGTGATCGAAACCCGATTGTCAGCATTCATGATCAGGGTGCGGGAGGAAACTGTAATGTAGTCAAGGAAATCATTTATCCCGCTGGCGCAAAGGTTAACATCAGAAGAATACTCCTTGGCGATACCACGCTGTCAGTGCTTGAGATATGGGGGGCGGAGTATCAGGAGCAAGACGCGGCTCTGATATATCCAAATAAGCTCGCTGCATTTAAGGGCCTGTGCGAGAGGGAAAAACTCCCTGTCGCGGTCATCGGGGAAATAACGGGGGATGGATACATAGTTCTCTTTGATGAGCTTGACGGCTCAACCCCCGTAACTCTCAGTCTTGAAAAGATCTTAGGTTCTATGCCTCAAAAAACGTTTCATCTGGAGAGCATTCCTTTTACCAACTACCCCCTTCGATTCCCGTGGAACTCAACCGAAAATAGGTCCTCCTCTGCTCCTGACTTGCCCACGTACGCCAAGAAATATATGAACGAGGCTCTCTCTAGAATCCTCAGGCTTGTGTCCGTGGGATCAAAGAGATTTCTCACCAGCAAGGTTGACAGGTCTGTTACGGGGTTAATTGCGCAGCAGCAGTGTGTTGGCCCGATGCAACTGACTGTAGGCGACGTAGCAGTGATAGCGCAGAGCCATTCAGGATTGACAGGTGCGGCTATTGCCATTGGTGAGCAGCCCATCAAGGGGCTCATCAGTCCTGCTGCGATGGCACGCATGAGTGTTGGCGAGGCACTCACAAATATTGTATGGGCAAAGATAGGCGCCCTCAACGACATAAAATGCTCGGCAAATTGGATGTGGGCGCCGAAACTCCCTGGAGAGGGCGCAAGGCTCTACGAAGCTGCCGTCGCCATGAAGGATATTATGTTAGAACTCGGTATCGCTGTTGACGGAGGCAAGGACAGCCTCTCAATGGCAGCCAAGGTTGTACATCCTTCGGGCCAGCCCGAAATGGTCAAATCACCTGGGACACTTGTCATTTCCGCCTATGCCACTTGTCCGGATATCACAAAGGTCATCACACCTGATTTAAAATCGCCCGGCAAAAGCAAACTTCTATATATAGATCTCGGGCAGGGAAAAAACAGGTTAGGTGCATCCGCTCTCGCACACGCATATGGGCAGGTCGGTGATGACACCCCTGATGTCGATCATCCAAAACTTCTCAAAAATACCTTTCATGCGATCCAACATCTGATTGATAGAGAGCTCATTCTCTCCGGCCATGACAGAAGTGATGGCGGCATTATTACCACACTCCTCGAAATGGCCTTTGCAGGGAACTGCGGAATTGAAATAGCTATCGGGCACGAACAGTCAAGTGACAAAGAATCAATAGGGGCCAATTTTAATGATGTGATGTCACTTTTGTTCTCAGAGGAACTGGGAATCGTCATTGAGTTTGTAGCGGAGGCAGAAAGCGAAATATTTTCCGTTTTAGAGTACTACGGAGTCCCATCACAGATTATTGGTAAAAGCCTTTCTGAAAAAACAATAAGCATACGTTATGAAGGCGAATTAATCCTGTCTGAAGACATGAAGGCGCTCAGGGCACTTTGGGAAGAGACGAGTTATCGGCTCGATTTGCTACAGGCCAATCCCGAATGTGTCGCAGAAGAAAAGAAAGTTATATTTGACAGGCCTGGACCAATTTTTAGTGTAACCTTCGCTCCTCAGCAAACACCGGATCTCATTGTGAAAAGACACGCTAAACCCGCGGTGGCCATCATTCGGGAGGAGGGGAGCAATGGAGACAGAGAAATGTCCGCAGCCTTCCACCATGCCGGGTTTGAGCCATGGGATGTGACTATGACTGACTTGCTCCATGACAGGATTACACTTGCTCAGTTCAAGGGCGTCGCATTTGTCGGGGGGTTCAGTTACGCCGATGTCCTGGATTCAGCCAAGGGTTGGGCAGGGGTGATAAGATTCAACAAGAGGCTCCATGAGCAGTTTGTGGATTTTTATGAAAGGGCAGACACTTTCTCTCTCGGCGTATGCAATGGCTGTCAGCTCATGGCACTGCTCGGATGGATTCCTTGGCGAGGGATACCCGATAAATTACAGCCAAGATTTGTTCATAACCTATCGGGACGATTTGAATCACGCTTTGTAACGGTTACCATCCTTGAAAGTCCTGCATTGATGCTAAAAGATATGGTCGGTTCTGCCCTTGGAATCTGGGTTGCTCATGGGGAGGGTCGAGCTCACTTTCCAGACGGCGCATTATTGAATAAAGTGATCAGAGAACGGCTCGCTCCAATTAGGTATGTGGATGACACTCGAGCAATCACTGAAGACTATCCCTTCAATCCTAATGGTTCGCCTAAGGGAATAACGGCTCTGTGTACCCCTGACGGCAGACATCTTGCGGTCATGCCTCATCCCGAAAGAACATTCCTCAAATGGCAGTGGGCATGGATGCCGTCGGACATGAAGACAAAGCTCGTGGTCTCTCCCTGGCTGAAGATGTTCCAGAATGCAAGGGAATGGTGTGAAAGCAAGTAGAAAAAAACATCGGACAGACTCCTTTCCAGAACTAGGGAGGAGACCAAACTTCAGGGTAATCACGCTGTCAAGTCATCTGGCGGATCGAATTTTGAACTAATGGCTGCGCATTCCCCCTTCTAGGCCGCAGGTCAGGAGGGGGTTAAGCAGCTTGCAGCCTGAGCATATAAACTGGATTTAATGGCT
>JBKQMP010000033.1:0-25619 GCA_052146665.1 Dissulfurispiraceae bacterium | reverse complement strand
TTATCGCTAGTACCTTCGTTATCGCTGCCGTCAGCGTCGTCTTCCCATGATCCACATGCCCTATCGTCCCTACATTCACATGCGGCTTTACCCTCTCAAATTTTGCCTTGGCCATATTGCCTCCTTATCACACTCTTATAATAACTCTTGACTTCATTCACCCTTTATTTTTGCGACAATCCCGTCCATTATGTTCTTCGGCACTTCTTCATAATTGGAGAATTGCATTGTATAGGTGGCCCTTCCCTGGGTTTTTGATCTGAGATCAGTAGAATAGCCGAACATCTCGGCAAGTGGAACCTTCGCCTTAATAACCTGCGAGGTGCCTCTCTTGTCCATTGACTGTATTTTCCCACGTCTTGAGTTGAGATCTCCAATGACATCACCCATGTACTCTTCGGGGGTCACCACCTCGACATTCATTATTGGCTCAAGGAGCAGTAGTTGCGCCTTTTTTGCACCATCCTTAAAGGCCATCGACCCAGCTATCTTAAATGCCATTTCTGAAGAATCGACCTCATGATAGGAACCATCAAACAGCGTAACCCTGGTATCAACAACAGGGTATCCAATCAGCACCCCTCCATCCATCGCTTCCTTCACGCCTTTTTGAACCGCTGGGATATACTCTTTAGGGATCGCCCCGCCAACTACTTTATTGACAAACTCAAATCCAGCGCCTCTCTCTAAAGGATCTAGGGTCAGCCACACATGTCCAAACTGTCCACGGCCACCTGATTGTCTGACAAACTTGCCTTCGACCTTGGCGGACTTCTTTATGCTCTCTTTGTATGCAACCTGCGGTTTGCCAACATTTGCGCCGACCTTAAATTCCCTTAGCAACCTATCGACAATGATCTCCAGATGCAGCTCTCCCATTCCTGATATGATTGTCTGTCCTGTCTCTTCATTAAAGGAAACCTGGAAGGACGGGTCTTCTTGCCCCAATTTTGCCAGAGATAACGATAGCCGTTCCTGATCAGTCTTTGTCTTTGGCTCTATGGCCACCGATATAACTGGCTCAGGGAATTCAATCGCTTCCAGCACTATAGGCTCGGACTCACTGCAGAGGGTATCTCCCGTCAAGGTGTTTTTCAACCCCACGATCGCGGCAATGTCTCCTGCCCTAACTTCCTTTATTTCCTCTCTTTTATTTGCATGCATCCTCAGAAGTCTTCCTATCCTCTCTTTTGCATCTTTAGTAGAGTTATAGGTATAGGAACCCGCGTTTAATACGCCTGAATACACCCTCACGAAGGCAAGCTGTCCCACATACGGGTCTGTCATTATTTTGAACGCAAGGGCTGAGAAAGGCTCATCATCAGATGCTCTCCTGTCTGTCTCCATGCCATCCGATGGCCTCTTGCCCTTTATTGCAGGGACATCTAATGGCGATGGCAGATAATCAACAATAGCATCAAGCAATAGTTGGACCCCTTTATTCTTAAAGGCCGAACCACATATGACGGGGGTTATCTTCATATATAATGTTCCTTTGCGCAGGGCCCGCCTGACTTCCTCCGGCGTGACGTCTTCACCGGCAACATACTTATGCATTATGTTTTCATCAACATCTGCAATCGACTCTATTAATTGCTCTCTAGATTGTCTCGCCTCAGCAAGGTATTCTGACGGTATCTCATCCTCAACATACTTCGCACCCAGACTCTCATTATCAAAATAAAATGCCCTCATGCTCACCAGATCAATGGGTCCCCGGAATCCATCCTCCTTGCCCATCGGAATCTGAACCAGGACAGGCCTTGCGCCCAACTTATCAACCATGCTATTAACAGCCATGAAAAAATCGGCTCCCACCCTGTCCATTTTGTTCATGAAAGCAATTCTGGGCACTCCATACTTGTCAGCCTGTCTCCATACGGTTTCAGACTGTGGCTCAACGCCGGCCACAGCATCAAACACCGCAACGGCTCCATCAAGAACCCTCAGCGAGCGCTCCACTTCAATTGTGAAGTCCACGTGCCCGGGGGTGTCAATAATATTTATCCTATAGTCATTCCAGAAACATGTCGTTGCAGCGGAAGTAATGGTAATCCCCCTCTCCTGTTCCTGCGGCATCCAGTCCATGACTGCCGTGCCCTCGTGAACCTCGCCTATTTTGTAGGTTACACCGGTGTAATAAAGTATACGTTCAGTGGTCGTGGTCTTGCCTGCATCAATGTGAGCCATGATACCAATATTTCTTGTTCTTTCAAGGGGAAATCGTGACATAATAGTAAACTCTTGCTACCACCTATAATGAGCAAACGCCCTGTTTGCCTCTGCCATCTTATGAGTGTCTTCTTTTTTCTTAATAGAAGTGCCTGTATTGTTGTATGCATCTAAAAGCTCTCCTGCAAGCCTTTCACGCATCGTCTTCTCTTTTCGAGCTCTTGAATAACCTATAATCCATCTGAGAGCAAGGGCTATCTTCCTCTGAGGTCTCACTTCCATTGGAACCTGGTACGTCGCTCCACCAACCCTCCTCGGCTTTACTTCAAGGAGCGGTTTGACATTATCAACTGCTGTCTTAAAGACCTTAAGAGGATCCGACCCCGTCTTGTCCTTGAGGATGTCGAAAGCACCATAACAAGCCCGCTCTGCGGTCGACTTCTTCCCATCCTTCATAAGGATGCTGACAAATCTGCTCACCAGCTTACTGTTAAATTTTGGGTCGGGTAGTAAGTCCCGTTTTTCAGCTTCCCTTCTTCGTGCCATTTTATTTTACTCCAGCCTTATTTTTTGATTGACCTTACTTCGGTCTCTTCGCGCCGTATTTAGATCTTCCCTGTTTTCTGTCGCCTACACCGGCACAGTCAAGCGTTCCCCTTAGTATATGGTATCTCACGCCGGGAAGGTCCTTGACCCTACCACCTCTTATCAATACTATCGAATGCTCCTGAAGGTTATGACCGACACCAGGGATATAAGCGGTTACCTCCATGCCATTCGTGAGCCTCACCCTCGCAACCTTCCTCAAGGCTGAGTTGGGTTTCTTAGGCGTAGTCGTATAAACCCTCACGCATACGCCGCGCCGTTGGGGACAACTCTTGAGGGCTGGACTCTTTGTCTTCCTCTCAATCTTCTTACGTCCATTCTTGATCAGCTGCGCAATTGTTGGCACCGTTCCTCCAAATGTATTGATAACCTTATGTATAAAGCCACTCTTTTTTTCTGCAAAACCTTAGAATTGTACCAGAGACTTTTCCTTTTGTCAAGCCTTTACAACATCTTTCGTGCCAAAAAGCAAAAATCTGAGGAAGTTGAATTTAACATATTAATTTGTCAGAAGTAAAGTGGATTTTTTCCTGACTTAATTTTACAATTGTACGGATCGGTCAAGGGCCGATTTTGTTGCAAATTAACAATCAGCTTTCTGTCGTAGGTGCGGCGGCTGCCTATGCACAACCAAGGGGGGTAAAAACTATGATAAAAAACGTTCATTTGCTCGGACACGACACCTTTAAAATCATCGGGGAAAAGGTAATTTATACTGACCCATTCAAACTAAAGAAAAAAGACAACGCGGACATTATACTCATTACCCATGAACACTATGACCACTGTTCACCTGATGATATCAAGAAGATTCAGGGACCCCACACTGTCATAGTAACGACCTCTGACTGCGCAAAAAAGCTGTCGGGAACCATCAAAATAATTAAACCTAACGAGACCCTCACAGTGGAGGGCATTAAAATCGAGGCAGTTCCTGCGTATAACACCAATAAGCAGTTCCATACTAAAGATAAAGGATGGGTAGGCTTCATCATCACAACAATGGGAAGCAGACTCTATCTCGCGGGCGATACCGACTATATTCCCGAAATGAAGACGTTCAAAGATATTGACATCGCATTACTGCCCGTTTCCGGCACTTATGTAATGACGGCTGAAGAAGCAACCTTGGCGGCGCTTGATATTAAGCCGAAGATCGCTGTCCCTATGCACTATGGCTCGATAGTCGGCGACAAAGATGATGCCAAGAGGTTTGCCGCAGCATTAAGGGGGAAGGTTGAAGTGATCATTTTAAACGAGGAACAATGAGATGGCTTCACCGAATCCTATCCCCTTCGGTGATGCCACTCGCATTGGCAAAGAGATCATCTTTCTTAAGAACGTCACTTCAACAAATGCTATCGCGAAAGAGTACGCTCAAGATGGGTCTCCGGAAGGAACTGTTATTGTCGCCGATGAACAGACAGAGGGTAGAGGGAGATTGGGAAGGATATGGCTGTCGCCGCCGAAGAAAAATCTGTACATGAGTGTCATCTTGAGACCTTCTGTCTCAATAAGCGATGCCTGCGTTTTCATTCCCATGACCTCGGTTGCCTGCGCGACGGCGATAAAAAAGCTCACATCAATTGATGTGTCGATAAAATGGCCAAACGATTTAATGGCTCACTATAGAAAGTTGGGTGGTATACTTACGGAGATGAAGGCTGGTCCAGCGCACTTGGATTACGTCATCGTTGGAATCGGGATAAACGTCAACCTTGCAATAGATGAATTGCCCGATGAGATAAGGAAAAGCGCGACATCAATAAAAATCGAGAGCGGGAAATCATGGTCAAGGAAAAGATTGATAACCGCGATACTTCGGGAATTGAACATATGGTACGGTATTTTTTTGCAACAGGGAATACAACCGGTGCTATTGGCATGGTCACGGGTCTTGTCCACCCTCGGCCACATAGTGAGTGTGCATGTTGAGGACGCAATCTTTACCGGAATCGCTGAAGGAATAAGTGAAAGAGGTATGCTTTTGCTAAGACTTCCTGATAAGTCCCTGAAGAGAATCAGTTCTGGCGACGTGAAAATGCTGCGAACGTTGCCGCAAGCCGGTTCCCCACTCAGGTGAGAAGGCCACTTTATCCAGAGAACTTATTGCTAGTATGAACCAATTATGCTTCTATCTGTTGACATAGGCAATTCTACAATTGGATTGGGACTATTTCTGAGACCCCTTGAAAGTCCGAGGGTTCTGATCAAGAAGATCCCAACATACCCATTACTGCCTTCTGATGCCTACAAAAGAATTTTTGCGGACTTCATAAAATGCCATGTTAGGCCCTCAGCACTGAGTGCGCTGGTCGTTGACACGATTATTTCATCCGTTGTCCCATCCCTTAACAGTTTGGTAATGCCACCATTCAGGGATATCCGCAGTAGGAACATCATTTTGGTGAATTACAAAACTGCAGGCCGACTCACCTTTGAGGTAAGGCGTCCTCAAGAAGTGGGGGCGGACAGGATCGCAAACGCCGTAGCAGGTTTTCACCTTTGCAGGAAACCAGTTGCGATAGCGGACGTTGGCACGGCAACCACAATTACAGTCGTGGGAAGCAAGATGAATTTACTCGGGGGTACAATATTGCCCGGATTAGAGCTTATGCGAAGAGCCCTCAATGAAAAGACTGCCCAATTGCCCAGTATCATGATCAGGAGGCCACGCTCGGTGCTGGGGAAAAGCACAGTTTCAGGTATTACATCCGGGATTGTGTATGGAAGTGCGGGTGCAATAGATATGCTTATAAAAGATATAGAGAAAGAACTCCATTATAGGTTAAAATTAATTTTAACGGGAGGTCATGCGGAAATCGTAGCGCCCTTTTTAAAAAGAAATCATGTCGTAATGCCGAACCTGACCTTTGAAGGCTTGAGGTGGATTTACTTATCACACACTGGAGACATCCCTAAGGATGCACCAAGACATTATAAGGAGGCTTAATCGCATGAAGATTAAAAGTATCCTCTTACCGACAGACTTTTCAGATGGCTCATTGTATGCACTTTCCTATGCGGTCGACATGGCTAAGGCCAACGACGCAAAACTTTATCTTTTGCATGTGCTCTATGACATTGCATCTGCATCGGGTCTTTACATCCCTCACACTTCTGTCGATGTCATGTACCGAGAAATGGAGGAGACCGCCAAAAAAGAACTCGAACGGTTTGGCTGGCAACAGAGAGAAGGATTGAAGAATGTCGAATATTCGGTAATTCGTGGTCTTCCTTATGAAGAGATTCTGAAGTGTGCCAAAGAAAAGAACATCGATCTCATTGTGATAGGAACCCATGGGAAAACGGGTATTGACCGCGTCATCTTCGGAAGTACAGCCCAGAGGGTGGTAAGACATTCGACATGTCCCGTTCTGACGGTCAAAGCAACTAAGTAGACATGGCTTCTTGGCCTCACGGACAAGGCTTCCAGGAAGCAGAGGTTGCCGAAGGGAGCGTCCGGTCTTATCATGTAACGGCAACGGCTTGGCTCACAGGGCTTAGCCAATCAGCGCTTGGCCTTGTCACGTGCAGTCAGATGTTCCCACTGGGCAAGGGTGCCGTGCCCGTTGTAACTGAGGAGGAGCTGCGCGAATCCCTGGTACTTACCAGTTTGCTGCTGGTCAGATCAGATACGCAAGCCTGTTAAGTTGCGTTCGCGAAGAGTTGTCTCATATTTAGCAAATCACTGAACAGAAGGAATGCCGATTCATGCCCTCCCTCAAGGGGGGCGTCTTCGGTCAGGAAAATGACAATTTCCGGGAGGGGGCACGGATTGCCTCCCTCGCATGGATTTAAAGGAAATGTTACGAACGAAAGTCCTCGTCGTGGGAGCCGGCCCCTCCGGATCCACCGCTGCAAGATTTCTTGCCGCCAGTGGCATTGATACCATCCTCATAGAGAGGGACCTGTCATACATTAAGCCCTGTGGCGGTCTGATGCCCTCTTCTGCCCTTAAAGAGTTGCAGGTGCCTCAGAGCGTCGTAAAAAAAACAATAAATAAGCTGCATATCACCTCCCCTAAAGGGGAGCGAATCCATATCGAGCTTATAGGCGGTCACCTCTGCATGACTGAACGGGGACTTTTTGATGCTACGCTCAGGGAATTGGCGGTGCATAACGGCGCATCAGTAATAGAGGCAGAATTCGTTCATTGTCAAGTCTCCGGTAATCAAATAACCTCTGTAGTCAGGAAGAAGTCGACTAATGAGGAGTTTTCTATTAGGTCGGATTACCTGATTGCATCCGACGGGATAACCTATAAGGTTGGTTCCAGTGTCAACCTTCCCAGGCCCGCCTGTCTCTTCACCGTGAACGCACGAGTTGACCCTCTTGCTTTTGCCGCCTCGGGCCCGGCAGATAGGTCTTCTGTTGGACGAAGAGACAGCGCGGCCGTGTCCGCGGCCGTGAGTCTCAATGACACCGAAAGTTGTGAATTCTGGTTTGGCTCCCAACACGCTTCGCACTTCTATTCCTGGGTTTTTCCCACACCGTCTCACACCTCGATAGGCACCGGAGCCTTAGACGCGAGAAGACTGACTCCACTGTTGGATGCGTTTGTGAGAAGGAGACTTAACAAATCTCTTCGTGACCTCGAAAAAAGTGGCGCCATAGGCAGACGGAGGGCGTTCAGAATACCCTCTTGGAATCGCGGCATCTTTAATATAAAAAATATTTTTTTTACCGGTGATGCCGCCGGCTTTGTCATGCCGGTAACCTATGAGGGCATTTATTATGCGATGAAATCCGGAGAGTTTGCTTCGAGGGCCATTGTGCAAGGGAAACCAAGTGCTTACAAGAAGCTCTGGAACGACAGATTCAGACGGCGATTCTCGCTAATGCGAAGGATTGCAGGCCTTTTTTATCAAGGCGACGAACAGACTGAAAAATGGGTGGAACTCCACAAGAATCCCGAAGTTCAGGAAATTGCGATGGGACTATGGCTGAGAAAGGAATCCGGCAATAGAAATCTTTTGTCCTACCTCAACTGTTTCAGACATCTTCTAAAGTCATGATGGCGGGCTTTGCCTTTCGGTGATGAAAAGCTCGTGCTAGATGCCTTTCTTGAGGTACCACTTCGAGTATCGGGATAATCGGCGGACTCATGGCCGGTGTGCATGGCACTTCAGTCTAAACAATCGTGATTCATCCTGAAGCCATCGTTGGCTCAAGTCACACAAGCGGTAATATCACAGAGTGAGCCGATATAGCCTGCGAACGTTCCTTGAGCGTCATTAAAAGGCTTTCCGGAATGGATAACTAGACGGTACACTCCATCATAGCGACGCATGCGATACGTCATTTCAAATGGCTTACGCGTTCTAAATGAGACAATATAGGTTTCAAAGGTCCTCTGCATGTCATCTGCGTGAATCCCCTGTGTCCAGCCATCACCCCTTTCCTGCTCAATGGCACGTCCCGTGAAATTAAGCCACGCACTGTTCACATAGTTATACTTTGCATCAGTGCCAGATCGCCAGATGGGACTGACGAACTCGTCTAGGATCGAGAGGTAAAAGTTACGGGCCCTGATAATGCCTTCTTCCATTAGTTTGCGGTCCGTGATATCGGTGAATGTTGCAATCGCGTGAGTCACAGCACCCTGTTCATCAAAAATGGGCGTTGCTGAAATTTCTAAAGGTATAGTCTTATCATCATAGCGGATCTCGACGTCGTCAATAGTCGCTCTCTCTCCGCTCAGGGCGCGTATCAGGGGAAAGCGATGCGCGGGATAAACCTCATCAGATTCTGAAACATATGCACGATAGAATTGTGTGAGATTTTCTATGCCGATATCCTGATTTGTCTGCGTCATTGCTCTGTTTAACAATTGCTTTGAAATCTTATTCTCGTAACACGGCTTCCCTCTGGCGTCAATCATCAGGACAGCGACGGGGAGGCTCTCTATGAGTTGAACAAACCTCTGCTCACTCTGGCGGAGCGCTTCCTCAGCCTTCTTACGCATTGTGATGTCCCGGAGTAAAAGCACTGTCCCGCCGCGATTACTTAAAGTCCCGGTAATGACTTCAAGATGGATGAAATCACCATTTTTCTTTTGTCCCGTCGCAAGGCCGATCTCAAAATGACCGCCTTGGAGTATCTCTATCGCCTTGCCCGTCTCGGATTTTCTTTCCAAACGGAGCGTCTCCACCTTCCGGTTTATAATTTCATCCGGCTCATAACCAAAAAGTCTTTTAATTGAGTCATTGCACACTGTCACAGTTCTGTCCTGATCAACTACCAACAAGACATCGGGGCTGATACTCGATATAATCTCTTCCAATTCCCGCCGCCTTCGTTCTGTGACCGTCCAACGGCGGTAAGATATCCAAAGAAGCCCCGCAAGATAGAGAAAAGCGAAATAAATAAAGAACTCCGCAATACGCAAGCTCGTATAAACTTTGAAAAAATCATACACCTTATTAATAAGCTGAGTGGTAATGCTAAAAAGCGCAAAAGCAATTGAAATCATCAAGACGATAAAGAGATCTCGAACTTCCCTGTTGGTGCGTTGCTGTAGTTTCATCTTATTTCATTTTCACTCATATATTTACTGTCGACTCTTACCCTTAAGTTTAGCAGATTTTGAGATTGGTGTTAAGTAAAAAAGAAGGCACCCACCCGTCTCAAAGGTACCAGGCGCTCTGGCAGTCCGGCAGCCCGAAACGCTCAAGCTATGTTAAAATATAATACTTTGAAGAAAGCGTTAATTGTCTCTCTATTACTGCATGTGCTTCTATTCTCATTGGCTTTTTTTCTCGTGCCAAAAAAAAGAGAGCAGCAAAGGCCTCCTTTTTTTGCGCAAATTGTGACCCCCGGTGAGATGAAGGAGCAGAGCAAACAATCAGTAAAAGGTCCTTTAAAGAAGGGGTCGCCCTCACCGCTGCCCCCAAGGGCCACCGCCAGCGCGCCATCGAGAGCCTCCGCAAGGGCTCGGCCGCTTCCAAGGGAATCGCAGGCTGTGTCCAAAGCGAGGAGCATTCCTAAAATCGATGCCGGAAAGGAAGCGCTGTCTCCTGTCGCAAAAGACCAGACGCCAACCCGTCCAGACTCCACACCACAGTCTTCGTCGACGGCACGATCACAGGAGAGGTCGTCGGAGTCCAGTGGCACGGCAGGCACGGCTCAATCAGGATTAAAGGGGCCGACGGGAGGCATCCAGCCCAAATCCGCGAGAGAGAAGCTTTTTGACCCTGATATCCTAGCGAAACTCGCGGAGCCTGGCAGGGGAGGTAAGAAACCCGACAGCAGCATCACTTTTGACTCAGCTGACATGCAGTACTATGGCTATATGCAGAGACTGAAAGAAAAAATAGAGGGCATATGGCGATATCCCTCAAGTGCCGCGGAAAGAGGCTTAGCAGGGGACTTGTATATAAAATTCACTATTAAGAAGAACGGCCGACTCGGAGCTGTTGAACTCGAACGCACCTCCGGCTACAGGGACCTTGATGATGCAGCAATCAAAGCTCTCAGGGACGCTGACCCATACTGGCCTATCCCTAATGAATGGCAAAAGGACGCGTTCACCATTACCGGTCATTTCGTTTATACGCTGCACGGGGTGTACATTCGTTAGGCCCTTCAGAAGGTAGTTATAATAGAGAATGGGACAGCGGATCTACTTGCGAATTGGTGATAAGGTGCGCCATCTGAGATATTTCTCCTGGGGCATGGGAAAGGTCATAGAAGAAAGGCACTCCACACTGCCCGGAGGATGCTGCCTCGTGAGAATACTTTTTGAGGACGGCAATGAGCGCTCGTTTATGAATGATCTGGATAATGAACTGTGCTGCTATTATGCAGGCATACGAATCATTGATGAATACGCCATATGGGAAACATGAAGATATAGTGTAAGGGCTCGTTTCTGAAGCGAGCCCTCTGTCCTGACGTTTTAGCTCCCCGCCGCCGTGAGATGTCTTGTCTATTACTTTCTTCTTCTAAGAAGAGCAAGCCCCAATAGCGGCAATAACACGATCGCAATATCTGATACACCTTTCTCAGTCTGCCGCGGCCCGCTTATGGAACACCCTCCTCCTCCGCCCCCGGTGCTGCCCCCGCCAGATGCTGTCCCTGCAGTAGTGGTGACAGACACCGCATTGGAGTATGCTGAATAACCTGCCGCGGTGTTGAACGCCCTAACCCTGTAATTGTAAGACGTTGATGCGCTAAGGCCTGAGTCAGTGAACGTGGTCACCGACGGGCCAACGGTGGTCACCTGGGCATAGTTGGCTCCCGTTGCTCTTTCGACGCTGAATCCGGCTGCAGTCTGGGAATTATTGGTCCATGACAATTGCACCTGTGTATCTGACAAAGCTCCCGCCGTGAGTCCCGTGGGTGCACCCAGTAGAGTCGTGGTTGAGAGTTCATTTGAGTAGGGTGAACTCCCGATGCTGTTGAACGCTCTTACCCTGTAATAATAGGTCGTCCCATCGATAAGCGAGCCATCGGTAAAGGATGTTGCGGTGGGGCCAAGGGCTGTTATCTGGCTTTCGGCACCGCTTGCAGTTCCCCGCTCAACAGTATAGCCACTTGCCCCCGTAGCGTTATCAGTCCATTGCAGGGCAATCTGGCTTGTGGACGTCTGGCTAACAATGGCGCTAAGTCCTGAGGGCGCCAGAAGTGATGAGAGCGCGAGGTACGCATTAATGCGTCCGCCTGTTTGTATCAAGCCAGAAAGACTTGGAAGGACATCAACATATTGCAAAACGGTGCTCCGCACCTGAGCATAGGTGAAACCGGTGTAGTAGCTGTAGAGGAGCCCTACAAGGCCCGTGACATGAGGGGCGGCCATAGAGGTACCATCTAAATAACAATACCCGCCGGTTAGCTGTATGCCGGTGGGATCGCAATTCCCCGTTGACGGTATGTTTGCCGGGAAGGTGCTCAATATATACACTCCCGGGGCCGCAACGTGCACTGAAGTGGGTCCAAAGTTGCTGAAAGATGCCTTCATATCATTCTGGTCAGTGGCGGCAACGGAGATGATATTGGGAAGGCTGTAACTTGCCGGATACACAGGAGTCTCATCGTTGTTATACCCTTGATAATTGTTGTGCTGGTCTCCATTGCCTGCTGCAGCCACCATCAGAAGACCGGCAGCGTTTGCCTGTGACAACGCGTTGTATTCAGACTGTGAGAATGCACCACCACCGAAGCTTGCGTTCATTACTTTTGCGCCATTGGTAACAGCCCATTGAATCGCCTGAATCTCATCCGATATGGATCCGGAGCCGGTATCATCAAGGAATTTCAACGGCATCAGCCTAACCGTCCACATCACCCCGCTTATGCCCAAGGCGTTATTCCCAGCCGCACCGATGATGCCTGAAACGTGTGTCCCATGCCCGTTATCGTCCTGTGGGTGATTGTTTTGGGCCACAAAATTATAACCGGCACAGGTGCTTCCAACAGCGCATAGATTTGGCGCTAAATCGGGATGGGTGAAATCAGCCCCGGTATCAATCACTGCGATAACAATGCTGCTGCTCCCCCTTGTTATGTCCCATGCAGTTGTTGCCCTTATATCCGCCCCAGCGGTCCCCCCTGATTGGCCTGTGTTGAGAAGAGCCCATTGCTGATTGAAATAAGTGTCATTGGGTGTTGTTGTTGACGCCCTCCTCAAATAATTCGGCTCTGCATACTGGACATTCGGATCTGACAAGTACCGGGTTATTGCATCCGTTACAGCCAGACCCTGCGGAAGCTGAACATGGTCAAGGTTCGTGACGAGCGTATATCTTCTTATTACTGAAGCTCCAATTTTCTGATGCACCTTAAGTATTGATGCCGCGACGCTGTCCGGCCTGAATTTTACGAGCAGCTCTCCATCCCTGTATTTCTCTTTATCCATCTGTGACAGAACTGAGTCGGCAGCTATTTTTGTGCTGCTCGAATCCGTGACGGTGTCGGAGGAGACATTGGCGGCCTTTTGATCGCCACATGACACGAGGAAAATTACGCTAAGCGCAAATAACAGACAGGGTATTTTCTTCATAGGCCTTCTCCTTAAAAAATATTAAGAGTGAGAGTTCTTGCATTCCCTCGCACAGTTTTTTTTGCCATATAGATAGACAATAGTTTTTCTCCCTGATCTTTCTATTTCACTCCCTGTCCGCTCAGTGTCACTCTGGAAGATGGATTAACCGGATCATTGGACTTAAAGGTCAGGTAATAGGGGTTAAACACTGCCTTACGTGTCGGGTTAAAGACAAGCGTCACGGTGCATGTCCCTAAGGGCGCGAGGGTCTGGCCGGTGCACGTATTCGAAATCACACTAAAGGGCGCGCCTGGATATTGGACCGAAGAAATCGTCAGATTAGCGCCCCCAATGTTAGTAACCGTCACCGTCTGTGGCGGAGAGGAAGTTCCTATGCTGTGAGCGCCAAAGTTAATCGATGTCGGGTTCAGCATAATCGTTGGAGGTGTGGTTCCAGTGCCCGTCAAATTCACCGTAAGTGAGGGAGTCGTGGGGTCATTGGACGCTATGATTATGCTGGAATTAGCAAGCCCTCCGCTTGTCGGGGCAAATTGCACAGTAATCTGACAGGATGCCTTGGAAGCAAGTGGGCCCAGACAGCCATCGCTTGTTACGCTGAAGGGCGCAGCCGGATTGGACACTGAAGTGATGTTAAGGGTCGCGAGACCCGAATTGGAAACCGTGATGTTCAATGATGTCATCGCGCCGACCTGATGGCTTCCGAAGCTTAGAGGGTTTGGTACCGCGTTGATCATCGGAGATACCGATCCTGAGCCTGAAAGCAATACGGTAAAAGACGGGTTCACCGGGTCATTAGAGAGTATCGCAAACGATGACGACTTAAAGCCTCCGCTTGCCGGAGTGAACGCGATGGTGACGGTGCACATTCCTAACGGAGCGAGTGTCCCTATGCAGGTACTGCCCGCTATGCTGAAATCTGTCAGGGCAGGATTGGTAAACCCTGAAATTGTCAATGGTGCTGTCCCGACATTGCTCACATTGAAGACTTCATTGGAAGTCGACCCAACAGCAGTGCTGGGGAAGTTATAAGACGTCGGGTTTACGCTGATAACAGGCGTTACAACCCCCGTTCCACTCAGGTTTATAGTGAGTGAAGGAGTGGTGGGATCATTAGATGAAATCACAAAAGAAGACGACACGGTCCCGGTACTCGTGGGAGCAAATTGCACGACTATCTGGCAGCTGTTGCCCACAGAGAGTGAGCCTGGGCAGTTATTGCTAAAGATACTGAAAGGTGCCGAAGGCGGAACAACTGGACTGATTGTCAAAGGGTTGGTGCCACTGCTTGTCACTGTGATCGTCTGCTGAACTTTTTGATTAATTTGTACAGGCCCAAAATTAATTGTCGTCGGCATGGCAGTTATATGCGCCGCACCAACACCCGTGCCCTTAATGGCGACGATCAGATTTGGCGTAACAGGGTCGTTTGAATTTATGGTGAATTGTGAATTAGAGACGACGACCGCTGTTGGCGTGAATCTCACGGTTACAGCGCACGTCAATCCTGTCGCAATAGTTTGTCCCGAACAGCTGTCACTTTGAATACTGAATGGTGCTGTGGGCGCCGTGATCGATGATATTATTAATGGGGCGAGACCGGCGTTCTTAACAGTAAAGATCTGGTCTTTAAAGCTCCCGATGTTAACGCTGCCAAAGTCAAATGGGGATATCGACGTCGGAGAGATTATCTGGATAACCGGTTCTATCGATAGTCCGGAGAGGCTTACCTGAGGATTGCCGCCATCTGATAGAATGCAGAAAGACTCGTTAAAGCTCCCCGCAACCGTTGGAGTAAATCGGACGGTCAGGGTCAGCTGAGCGGCGGGAGCAAGATCGAGGGTCACCCCATCATTACACGTTGTGAGCTCTGTGGGGAGCCCATCAAATGTGAACGGTAGGATGCTTGAGGCCGGTTTCGTCCCGCCACGGCACAAGTAGTCTATGCAGTCGATATGCAATATCGCGTCACCCGTGTTCTTTATAATGAATGACTGGGTGGCAAACGACCCAACGCCGACACTCCCGCTTCCGGAAGGATTCTGGAAATTCTGCAGGATGGGAGGCGCCAGTTCCGTGCTGTCGGGATTCAGCAGGGTAAGAGACGCCTGTTCAAGAGAAAACTCCTGACCGAAAATATCAGCACCACACGGTTTGTTCCCGGTTCCAGGGCCACTACTTGTGGTACAGCCGTCGCCTTTGCCGTTGAGATTGGCATCAGTATTCCTCGCATCTTTCCACACAACTAGATAGTCTTCATCGTCCACATTGTACGCAATGACTGGATGCAATTGGTTATACGGTAAGGTTGACACAGCGTAGTTGTCACCGCTCAACGACCCGTCAAGGTTAACCCTTTGGCCATAAATATCGAGGTTCGGCAGCGACACGCTGGTGTTTCTGCCGTCCTGCCAGATCACAAAAAATCTTTCGTTAACGGGATCAAATGAGACAAAAGAACCTGTCTGTGCTGAGTTCGCTACATTGGGGTCCTGCTGTCCATCTCCATTGGTATCCTCATAGCTTATAATAAAATTCTTGTTGTAAAAGGAACTCCCTGAAGAGATAAGCTGTCCGTAAATCTTTGTATTGATCCCATTTCTCATGTCATCCCACGTGACTAAAAATCTCTTGCTAATTGAA
Source organism: Dissulfurispiraceae bacterium (assembly GCA_052146665.1). GTDB lineage: Bacteria > Nitrospirota > Thermodesulfovibrionia > Thermodesulfovibrionales > Dissulfurispiraceae > JBKQMP01. The sequence goes on along the minus strand of JBKQMP010000033.1, from coordinate 10,195 downwards.
TCAAAACCAATAGCCGGGCTTTGTCCCTGAGTGGTTGTCCCTGCAGTACAATCAGGACTACTAGGCATATTCACTCCCGCACAATATTCTGATATCCTTGGAGAGCCTATCCCTAAATTTATATCCTTTTCGTATAACCCATAGATACCACTCGCGTAATCATACGTGGTTTTCGTATTTGTGGTATCGATAGTTATTGTATCCGCTGGGCTGCAATACCCCGGAATAGATTCAGTTTCGGGTGGCACGGCTTTAGCGCAAGTGTACGCTACTTCAACAGTCCCTTTTAGGGCCTCCCACACCAAGAGGCATTCCGCCTGGGTGCTGTCGCATGACAGGTCAACATTGGCCACCTGATCAAAAATTTCGTATGTTCTTTGGCTGTTATAGGGGCCATCAAGCTCGGCAATCAGCCGTGCCCTCGTGAAATCTATGGTTCCTGACGGGTCCTGCACCCGAGTTATGATTTCCGGAGCAGTCTGGTATCCGCTGAGGTCTCCTTTAATCGCAGCAAATCCGACGAATTGCGTATCGCCATATACCCAGTCTGCCTGAAAGGAAGGAAAAAAAGGAAACGGCGTATAGTTCATAGTTTTTCTCGCAGACCGCGACTCCACCCATGCTAGAACAAACCGATCCCCTACTATGTCATAGGCGATCTTCGGCAATGCACGGGATGTTACCGAATATGATGTCCCGCTCAAGGAATCATTCTGAAAATCTACTGAGACCGCGGTACTCTGGACGGCTCCGGAACATGTTGGATCACTATCAGGATCAAGAGTTTTGATATTGATGGCCTGGTACCAGATGAATCCACCAGGATTAGTGCTCGCCGAGCCAACAGGCGGACCGCTGACACTGCCTCTAGTGTCCTGCCAGGTCACAACCAAGACACTGTTGTTATCTCCGAGAAGGGTTCCGTTTCTGTAATCGACTCGCGGAGCGGTCTGGTTTCCCGGAGCGTTAGATATGATAAATGCGTTCCCGCACGCTACGCCGTATCCTGTCGTCGAGTCGACCCTGATAAACTGTCCATAGATGTCCGCACCCGTGGTATTGATATTTCTCCAGTCCTCCCAGACCACAAAATAAAGACCATCGGAACCTTTGTCGGGTATAAACACCTCATGAGGGTTCTGTTGGTCGTATGCCACTTCCGCAATCGGTAATTCTGGTCCGAAGTTGCCCGCCGACGCATAGCTGGGTATAAGGAAAAGCAACGCTAAAAGGCAGCTATATAATGTTCCCATATTAAAAGCAGGATGCTTATCCCCTCTGTTGTTCATGTTCTCCTCCTGTTCCCTTTCCAGGGAAATTGTTCTCAATCAACGGTATTCCAGCAACAAAAAAAGTTATCAATATCCTCCGCCCTGTCCCTCTTTGCAAGAGGGATTGAGGGCGGAGGTGCAATCTTCCACTATGCGGTGCCAGTAAAGCCCTCTGCACCGCACAAATCACTGCCCATCAAGGGGTGACAGTCACTGACGCATTGGTCTGTCTCCCGCTGTTATCTGTGACAGTAACCGTAACGCTGCCGGCCGTGTCCCCAACGATGGTAAAGCTCTGAGGATCAAGGACCGCATCATAAAATATGTCGATATAGGGACCGCTTTGGAAGATGGAATAGGGCGCCGTCCCTCCAAAAATACTAAATGTTACCGACCCACCGACGGGAAGAGTAGCGCTCAGAGGAAGCAGGTAGAAATCGGTACTCACCGTTACGATTGTGAGCGTGGCAGTCACAGTAGTCCCCGTCGTATCCGTGATCGTCAACGTCACCGTTGATGTATCCGATACGCTTGGTGTGTTCACCGTGAACGTTCCACCACTAGCTGCCACGTTCCACGTCCCGCTGCCAGGAGTTCCATTAAAACCAAGGGCAGGGTTACTGGATGTCACCGTATATCCTGGCGCTCCTCCGAAGACGGTGAACGTCGCAGGATTGCTGCCAACTATTGTCTGCGCCGATGGGATTACCGCCAGCGCGGGGGCCGTGATCGTGAGCGTCGCCGTTGTAGTGGCACCGACTGAATCAACGGCCGTATAAACGACTTGAGTATTAGGACTGGCAGCAGGGACAGTCACATTAAAGAAGCTGCCACTAGTCGCAAGAGAGGTCGGCACTGGCGCGAACGTCGGGTTGTTTCCAAAGATCGAATAAGGAGGAGTCCCACCCAATACGCTGAAGTTAGCGATGCCGCCACTGACGCCATTGATGGTCTGTGCGCCCGGCTGTATGGACAAACTTGACGGGCCCGCTATTGTGAGCGTCGCCGTCGCCGTTGCCCCAGCCTTATCCCTTACTGTATAAGTTATGGTCTTAGCCGTCGTGTTGGCGGGAACATTCACAGAGAAGGTTCCTCCCCGTAATGTCACTGTTGCTGGCGTTGGTGGAAATGCCGTATCACTGGAAAACACTGCGTACTGCGGAATTCCACCAAAGATTGTAAAGGTCGCCATGCCGCCCACAGTCCCGTTTATCGTCTGCACGCTCGGTTGAACACTAAGGGTCGACGTCACTAATACATTAACAGGAGTTAATGAGACACCACCCACTTGGGCATTGATGGTGCATGTGCCCTCTGTCGGAGGCGCTGTGAAGGTGGCAGTTGCCACGCCGCCACTTGTCTGGGCAAAAGGGGTAACAGAGCCGCATGTGGCGGTGAAATTCACCGCGGTCCCATCAGGGGCAGGTCCACCGGTGGTCAATTTGATCACAGCAGTGATAGTGGAAGAACCATTAGTCTGCACCACATTGGGGTTTGCCGTGAGGAAAGATGCATTGGGGTCAATGGCTACTGGCTCCAGGAAAAGCGTAAGCAAATTAAACGCGCCGTTATCCGCAAGAGCGGTTATGTTCAGCGTCGTGACGAGGCCTGTAAGGATGGCTGCATTAACCTGTATGAGAACCTCCGCCTGTCCATATTGGTCGGTCAGCTTCATGTTTCCAAGGGGAAATGTCACCTCTGTGCTGTCAGTTCCAAAGGTGACGGTACTGCCCACAACAGGTTGCCCGAATTTGTCTAAAACCTTCGCCCTGATAGTCCGCTGGTTGTCATTGGCAGTCTTAAAGAGGACGAAGTCCGCCGGCTGATTGAATATGCCATCACCGTCATCCACGGAAAGAGTGAGGGTGGGGAATAATGCAAGGCTAAATAGCGAGAAGTAGACCGTTTTTCTATCCCTTACCTGGCCAGCCCCTGTGCTTATCGAGCTTTGAATAGTGATAAAACCAGGGGTTGTCGACGAAAGCGTGACCCTGGCCAAACCATTGCCATCAGTAGTAGCTGAGGTGCTGCTTAAGACTCCCAGTGTCGACAGGTTCGTGAACGTCACGGCAATATTTGGGAGAGGGATTCCGTTGCCATCGAGCACCTTTGTATAGAGAATGATATAACTGTTGGTCTGCGCAATATATTGCGTCGGCAATAAGCTAATAACTGTGGGTACTCCAGAATTTTCACCAGAAGGCGTGTCCGCTGACCCAGCACCTCCCCCACAGCTTACAGAAATTAAGGCCACTGCCAACAAAGCTAATAATAGAATAGTTCTTTTCATCGTATTCTCCTACAGTGGTGGAGTTGTTATGCCGCAATAGTTAAAGTCCCCGACCTGGACATTGGTCTGAGCCGTGAATGAGAAATTATCGCCGTGGTCATTCTTGCCAAAAAAGGTATAAATGGCAGTATAGTTGTTCACAATGTGTGTGGAGAATGGTCCTCCGACGGCGGCTAAATACTGTTGTTTCCTCAGCAGGTCAAAAAATACTACCGTTGCCTGTGTAGTAGTAGGCGGAATCGGCAGCGGAGGTGTTGGGCTAACAAGGGCCGCAGGGGTTGGAGGAGTGATAACGATCGTCTGATAAACCGTATCCAGCTCCACAGGCGGCGCTCCTATGGAGTCAGTGGAGGCAATGTACTGGATCGTGAAATACTCAACAGTCAACGTTGCCGGTTGAATAGTGGCATTTTGATTGATCAAACTGGCTGTGATAGTCACCAGTGCCTCATGATCCGCAAAATACTCCAGAAAGGTTGTGCCCGTGGAATTGGGACACTGGTCCTGAACAACATCGACGCTATAATTGCCATTACAGGTAATAAGTCCATTCACGTTCGTGCACGCTGATGAAGCCTGGTAAAAGGGCGTTATCGTTGCGTCCAAAATAACTCCAGTATCTTGACTCCCCGTGGAGCCAGGCGAACCAGCGCCGCCACCTCCACATCCCCACAAAAGAAGAGCGAGAAGCAATGAGCTTAGAGTGGCGGTCAAAGAATACTTCGTTTTCATCAATCCTCCTTTATTTTCGGTTATTGATTTCCTCATTCTCCTGTGACCTTCACAATCTCACCGATAATTTATTCAGAAATAATTCCTGCCGGACCCTGGGTTTCCTCCGGAACAATCCTCGGTGTTATGAAGATGATCATCTCTTGAGTCTGCTCCTGGATGCTTCGGTTCTTGAACAGCCAGCCAAGAACGGGTATACTCATCAATCCCGGGGTCCCCTGGCTGGTATTGGTCTCGGTTTTCTCCAGAATGCCTCCGATTACAAAAGTCCCGCCGTTCTCCACCGTGACCCTAGTATTACCCTCAATCTTTGAGGTACGCGGCGCTGTTGTTCCTGCGCCTATGTTGATAAAATCGATAAGGTCTTCTTTTAACGCGACAACACTCAAGGTCACTTTGTGGTCCGATGTGACGTGCGGAGTCACATGGAGGCTGATGGCAACATCCTTGAACGATGTGGTGCCTATGACACCCCCGGTCCCTGTGGCGCCGGTTGAGCTAACCGATGATATATAAGGAATGCTCTGGCCTTGCAGGATCCTGGCTTTCTGGTCTTGAGTAGTCAGTATCCTTGGCGTTGAAATGATGCGCCCCTTGGTCGCCTGTTCCAACGCAGAGAGCTTCATGTCAAGGCTGAGAGTGCCAGCCGGGTTCATAAGGCCGAAAGTCATTCCTGAGCCGACGCCGAATAATCCCGGCGCGATACCAGGCGGTATGTTTGTCGATGGTTGCGCAGGGTTGTCAAAAATAAACTGATTGCTGCCTGTCAGTTTATTCGGGGGACCAACGCTCACTAGCGAATTGGGTGAGTTATAATTCACGCCCCACTGAACCCCCAAGTCCTGTTCATATTGCCTATTTAACTCCACAATCCTAACCTCTATCAGAATCTGAGGGGTCGGCTTGTCGAGAGCCGCAAGAAGTTTCTCGACCTTCGGAAACGTCTCCGCCACGTCAGTGATGATCAGTAGCCCACTCCTCCTCCGGTAAAGAGTTTCATGCGTTCCTACCCCGGCACCTCCACTGACATTTTGCGCCAAGGTTTCGGAAACGACCGCGGTCAACATTTTGTCAACATTATCTGTAGTCACCTGATCCTTTGCCGGTGTGGGCGTTGAGCCTATGCTCCCTCTTTCCGACAGTATTTTTGACTTGGTTATAGCGTCCTCCACAGAATAGATATCCGCATAATTTATACGAAATACCCTTGTTATGAGCGGCTCTGCCCTCCTGTTGGCTATCTTGCCTTTCTCGATATCATCTTTTTCCTTGTCATAAACTGACTGTGGCGCAATAGTGATGATGTTCCCCTCAACGCTCTTAGCCAGGCTATAAGTGCGCAGTATTGAGTCCAGTGCCTGTTCCCATGGCACATTCGACAATTTCATGCTCACCTTGCCCGTCACGGCAGGGTGGATGACCATGTTGTACCCACTGACGTCGCTCAGCAGTCTCAGAACAGCGACGATGTCTGCATCCTGAAAGTCAAGGGACACCCGATTCTTAGAAGACGGCGCCTCTTTCACTACCACGTTTTCCTTTATTGGCGCTTCCACTTTTGTTTCTTCCGTTGGCTTTGTCCCGCTCTCATTGAGTGCAAAGCTAATGACTATTTCGTCATCCAGCGCAAAAGCCTCTGCAGTATAATTGCCCTCAAAGTTTGTAATAAACCTTACCTTGTCTTTTTCTACCACAGGACTGACATCCTTGATCGGATAAGGTATGTGTGACGGCAATGAAGCCTTCATTACAACACCCGGGATATCTATTATGACCTGCTGGTCACGCTTGAATACAGCGGGTTCAGGGAGCAGACCATTGCCTTTGATGATAAATGTTATCGAGTCATCTACCTTATCAAAAAGCAGCTGGGTAATCTCCCTTGCGGTTCCGCCAGTTGCCGCCTGATCCTTCGGCACATCCGAAACTGGCTGCTCTGCCTTGTTGTCTGAGACCGCCGCTGTGGTTTTGCCCTCCGGGTTAAACTCTTCTGTTTTCAACACCAGAGTGTTGTCTTTTATCTCAGACCTGATATCAGAAGGACTGCTCAAGAGGATATCGAGTCGCGCCACAAGCTGAGGGCTCTCGACCTGCATAGGGGTTATCTCAGTTATCCCCACCTTATCCGACACTATCTTATTGGTAAAATTACCGACTCGTACCCCCTCTATGTCTACCACGGCCCTGAAGGGATCGTCAGCTTTATATACCTTATAGTTTATGCTGCCATTCACGCTGACTTTTACCACATTGTCCTCTATCTCAATTGCGGTGATCTCAGGAACGGCTGTCGAGGTGCCCATCTCCTCTGCACGCGCAACCCCACCAAAAAAGTACGAGGTAAGAAATAAGAAGTAAGAAGTAAGAAGAACCAGGGAAAGTAAAGCGTTTGGCGCACCCAGCGCCATTTCCCCTTTGCCTTTTATCTTCTGTGTCCTACATCCCGTCTTTTTCATCCTGCCTCCTCCATGTGGAGTCTTAAAGTGGTATCCTTTGTATGAGGAGTACCCTTCTTATCTCTCATAGTTTCTCTGATAATTATGGAATCTTTGGTTATTTTATAGACCTCTCCTCCATACTGTCCCAATCTCACCCCCTCTCGGAGTGTATATGACTTACCATCAGGCAGCGTTATTACCGCATAAAATCCATTTGAGTCCCAGAGGACCGCAATCAGCTTGAATTGAGAGGGATCATAAATTTCTAAAGGTGTTGTTCCTTTTCTTTTTACTGACTCTTCCCTTTCCTTTTCCTTGGCCACTTGCGGGATAATCAGTGCAACGAAGGGATCCCTTTTTTTATAGGCGGTATAGGTATAAGTCCTCTTCATCGTTTCAGCTATGACCCCTTGAAGCCCTTCCTGCTCTTTTGTCGTCTGCCCAGAGGCCTCTTTCTGAGGAGCCGCGGCAGCCATTGGTTCTTTGACAGGCGCTTGCTGGCGCGCTTTGGTGGCTGGCCGGACAGTCAACGACTTGGGAGGAGGGGCACTGAAAAAAGTCAGGTATACAAATGTCATGGATAGAGCGACCACTACCGAAAGAAGCACAATGGCCCGCCTGTTCATTTCTTCTTCTCCATATCGACCTTTTTCTCTAAGTCCTTCCGCGCCTGTTCCGATATTACCGAATAAGTCACAGCGGTAAAGCCCACATCCAATAGCCCCATGTTTTTAGGCGAAATCTGAGCAGGCCCTTTCATTGTAAGGTTCGTGATGTTCACTATCCGGTTCAGTGTGGCTATATTGCTAAACAACTCCCCAAACTTGTGATAATTCCCGCGCATTGCAACTTCCACAGGAATTTCATAGACATCTTTACTGGCGTGTACGCCCTTCTCTTTTGGTTTCCACAGCACGACTCGCAATCCGGCGTTTGTTCCGAGAACGGATACCTGCCTCAAAAGCCCTGAGACTTCCCTCTCTTCTGGCAGCTGAAGTTGGAGTTCTGAGAGTTTCGATTTCAATCGGTCATTTTCAGCAATCAGCACGGGAAGTTTCTCAGACCTCTGACGGGCAGCTGTAATATCCTTGTTCTGCCTTTCAAGCTCCGCTGAAAGCACCTGCCGTTCCTGGATGTCTGGAAGAACAAAAAAGGAGGCAATAAGTACGATGACCACGATTGGGGGCAGGATGAGCAATAACTTCCTTTTTGAAGAAGAAAGGGTTTCCATACCAAGACTGAACCCGAGTTTCATCTTAAGCTCATACCCCCTCGAGTCATAGGATTCATAGCGTTCCTATCCGTTCTTTACGCAGAAGATATTGTGATATGAATGTCTTATTTGTTGGCAACATTAGGATTTACCTTAAAGCTCAGATTAAATTTGTACACAGGGACCTTCTCAAATTCGACCTCTTTTGATTCATTCAGGTTCACATCCACCAAACTCACCGTTTTCTTCAAATTCTCCACATACGCGACGATATCCAGGTTGCTAAAGGCATACCCTTCAAGAGTAATGCTCGCATCCTTGTACGTAAGGGCGCTTAACCAGATGCCTTCGGGAAGCATCGTGCTGACATCATCCATCACCTTCACAGGTATTGATTGATTCACCCTAAGGGTCTCGATGACTTTCGCTTTCTGTTCAAGTTCTTTTATGAGCTGCTCATATTTTCTTATTTCATCACTTTTGATCTGAAGATCTGCCAGCGTCGTTTTATTTGTTCTGATCTGATCCTTCAGCCCTGATATCGTCCTTTCGAGAGAATAGACAATACCCCCCATGACGAGGAGCGACAGGAAAATTATTGCAGCAACATAAACAAGAAAATTTACCGGGGCCTTTGCCTTTCTTCTTTCTTTCCTCTCGATAAGCAGGTTTATCCTGATCATTATCCTTCTCTTTCTCGGCGCAAGGCGAGCCCCACAGCGACCGAAGCAATCGGCGCGATATCTTTTATAAAGTAAGGATCAAGTTTTGGATTGATTCTTAAGTTTTTGAATGGATCCGCCACGGTCACAGGTATCCTCAGCCTTTCATTCATGAGCTCACGGAACCCGGGCATAAGTGCGACACCGCCACTTAACACTATTTCTTGTATCTCAACATCACTCACGCTGTTTCTGAAGTATTCAAATGATTTGTATACCTCAACTATAATTTCATCAGAGGCGCCGTTGATCACGACCTGCGCCTCCTCAGGGGAGACCCTTTCTACAGCAAACCCCTTTTTGAGCCTCTCTGCGTCTTCTCGGGAAATGTTGAGGGCTTTTTCTAATGCCACCGTGTGATTAGTGCTACCGATAGGACTATCCCTTGTAAAGATCAGTGACCCGTTCTGCAGAATCACTATATTGGTGCTGTTTGCCCCGATGTTGACCAGGGCAACATTTTTCTTATCGTCAGACGTATAATTCAGTTCGTATACATTGCTTAGCGCAAAAGATTCAACATCCACAATAACTGGAGTGAGGCCTGCCCGTGTGATCACATCGACATAATCTTCGATCACTTTCTTCTTGGCAGCAACAATGATGACGTCCATCTGGCCTGATTGATCTTGTCTTGGACCAAGTATCTGAAAATCTATATTCACCTCATTTATGTCAAAAGGTATGTACTGTTCCGCCTCATATCGGATAGAGAGCGCCAGGTCATCTTCAGTCATGAGTGGTATTGTTATTCTTTTTACTATCACAAATGAGTGTCCCGATACGCCGATCACCATATTTTCAACCTTTACATCTGCCATGCTCAGCAATTCCTTAATGGAGGTCACAAGCCTGTCTTTGTCCGCAATGAGGCCGTCAACAATTATATCGGGCAGGAGGGGCACCATATTAAACATAACAAGGTCATTCCCTGACCTTGTCACGTCAATCTGTGCCACCTTGATGTAACTCGACCCTATGTCGAGTCCAATTAAATCCTTTTTCTTAAATAACATACACTATGAATACCAAAAAATATCCCATTTGTCAAGCCTCCACATCACCAATACCTTACGCGAGAACTTGTCACTGACTAGCTATAACCTCAAATCAAGTCTCGGCGCCAACTTACAACCTTACTCAAAAATGCTTTTTATGGGTGATTCAATCGACGATTTACAAGAATATTGCAAGCTCGGGAAAACTTTCTTGGAGAGACCTACCTAGAATGGCTCAAGATAAATAACCATCCCAACTTCGGTAACCCCACTGCCATAGGCTCGTTCATAACCCTTAGGTCCAGAGCTTTGCGTCCCATTCTTTTGAATGGTTTGCCCTTTCGGTCAGGAGACTCATTCTTGCCCTATATAAATACCATATAGCGTTCAATATGTCAAGCGCATGTAGAAGTTGCAATCTTTTTCGACATTACCCCTTTTTCTATGAGTGATTGTGAGGGAGACTTTTTATCAAGACTTTTATGTGGACGTATGCAGTTGTAAAAGATAAGGTATTGAGCGAGGCGCAAT
>JBKQMP010000032.1:0-19637 GCA_052146665.1 Dissulfurispiraceae bacterium | reverse complement strand
AGCAATCAGGCCACGTGTCCCGTGCTGGTGGATGGAAGCGAACACTGGCTCAGCATAAACCTCAACGGGCTCATTGATGAGAAAGGGACTGTGTATAAAGTTTTAGGTATAGGCAGGGATATCACGGAAAGAAAAAAAATGGAGGAGGAAATGATCCACACCGAGAAACTCGCGTCTATCGGGACCCTTGCTGCGGGAGTGGCGCACGAGATCAATAACCCCCTTGCCGTCATCCTCGGCTTTACTGATCTGCTCCTGGAAAAGGTATCACCGGATTCGGAGACTTACGATCTGCTGAAGACCATCGAGAAACAGGGCCTAAACGCCAAAACGGTCGTGGAGAGCCTTCTCGGATTTGCGCGGCACACAGAACGCAAAGAAGAGGAAATCGATATCAATCGAAACATAGAGGAGGTCCTGACTGTCATTGGGCACTCACTGAAGCTGTCCGGCGTCACCACGATAAAGGACTTTACGGACAAATTACCCAAGGTAAAAGGCGACCCGAGGGAATTCCAGCAGGTTTTTTTCAACATCATTAACAACGCACTTGCAACAATGAAGGGAGGGGGTATCCTCACCATCGTTACAAGAGCGATGGATGACGAACAATACGTCGAGGTGGAAATTTCCGATACAGGCCCCGGTATCAAGAAGGAACACAGGAAGAGGATCTTTGATCCATTATTCACCACGAAAAAGGTTGGTGAGGGTACCGGTTTGGGCCTCTGGGTAAGCTACGGGATTGTCACCCAGTATGGAGGTACCATAACCTTTGAAACGGCGACGGAGGAGGAATCCCCGAGCACAGGGACTACCTTCATCATCCAGCTGCCCGTGACGACAAGTGGCAAATGAACAGCAGGACCTTAGTCAGCTAGCGTCAATGCTGTTATCAGAGGATTAAATCAGTTTCTAAACGAGGAGGAAACAATGCCTGAAAAGATTTTGATCGTGGATGATGAGCCTGATATGCTGAGGCTCTTAAGTATGATTATAAAGGACAAGACTCCTTACGAGATAACGACTACCAACAACCCGGTCGAAGCACTTGAGTTGGCCAGGAAGGGCGGCTTCGACCTTCTGATTAGCGACCTCAAGATGCCTGGCCTTGACGGGATTGAACTGCTCAACGCGGTAAGGTCCTTCGATACGGCCATTCCCGTGATCATCATTACCGCATATGCCACTGCCGAGTCCGCAGCGGAGGCAATGGACAAGAATGCATTTGATTTCATCACAAAACCCTTCCGCAAAGAGCAAATTATTTTCACCATCGAAAAGGCAATGAAGTGGTTAAGGACGGAAAGGGAAAACAAGAGGCTCAAAGAGAGGCTGGAGCAGCAATAACACAGGCCGGCTGACTCTACCCTTTCTCCGTAATATGAGTGTTACAGAATTCTTCTATGTAGTGGTCTGTGATGGCGTCATTGTACATGACCATATCCAGCTGCTTGGTGTAGACGGTGAACTTACCCATTGCCTCTAATTTCCGCTCGATCGTCTCCTTCTTGTATTTCATCAGGGACGCCTCCACAACATCGTCTATGACTGTCACATTGAAATCAAGGCACTTGAGTATTTCTGTTATGAGCCTGACCCGCCGCAACCTTCTTTCCATAACAGCGCCCCCGCCCTTAAAGAAGAATTTTACATAATTGTCATTTATGTTCTCGCCGGCAAACGCCTCTACGGTGGAGAGGTGATAACCGAGTCTGATTGCAAAATTCATATAGTTTTTTGAGACAAAGCAGAAGCTCTTTTCAGCGGTCTTCAGAAGCTCCTCCTCAGGTATGCTGGCGGAATGCGCCATCATCCCGAGGAATCCCTTGGCATCGAGGGGTTGTCCCTCCGGCCACCTCATTGACTTGAGGCCTTTTAAAAAAGCAATAAAAGGTACGGAGCGCAGATGCTCTGGGGTTAGGTGCTTTTGCGTGTCTTCTATACCCTCACCAAGATCAAGTAGATAGATCTCCATCGGAATGCCCGCCACCAGCTTGACAGCTCCAACGTCGCTAGCAGATGTCTCGGTCACGCTGAATAATTCGCGCATCCCCATCTCATGGCAGAAACGAGTAATGTCATGGTATGTCTGACAGGATTCCGCTCGGAATGTTTCGCTCGCGGGATCGATTAACCCGAGGGGGACGACCCATTTTAACACCCTCTCAAGCATCTTGAAGATGTGTGTCTCCTTGAAAGGTTCTTCTTTCTTATCAGCGTACTCAATCAGCTCTTGGACCAGACCTTCATAGATATTGCAATTGATCGCGTCAACGGTGATCTCCTGTCCATTCTTGATGACTGCAGTTGCCGTCTCTGCATCAAGGATGGTGGGCACCTGGAATTCTCTCGATAGTGAGGCCATATGGCCAGTAATGGCTCCCACGTCGGTGATGATCGCGCTGGCCTTTTTCATGACCGTCACGAACTTTGTTGAGGTATGCCTCGCAACGAGCACGGCGCCTTCGGGAAAGTTCTTCAGGTCTTCGTCCGTCCTCACTATATAAGCCTTTCCAAAGCCGACCCCCTTGCACGCAATCGTACCCCTTTCGATCAGTATGGTGTGCCCCTTGATACGGGTCGGCAACGGCTTCGCTGCTTCTTTCACTGTTATCCGCAGCGGTCTTGATTGAAGAATGTAAGGCCGGTCATTCCTGTCAATCGCCCATTCTATGTCTTGTGGGCCCTCAAAGTGGCTTTCCAGCATGAGAGCATAGCGGGCGAGAATCTGTATCTCTTCATCAGTCAGAGAAGGTTTCCCGCTGGCCGAAGCATCTATGACAGCCTCGGCTATCTCCCCTTCAACTTTGCAGACAAGCATCGCCAGCTGCGTTGACAGTTTCCGGTCGACTATTTTCATTCCCGGGCTTCGCGATACCTCATAGGTCTCAGGAGTCACTGTCCCGTCGACAACGCATAATCCCAATCCCCGGACCGCACTAATGATGACGGCATTTTTTTTGGGGTCATTCGGGTCCGTCGAATACATGACTCCCCCCGCCTTGGCATCAACCATCGCGAGGACGCCAACAGGCATGACCATATCAAAGTCATCGAAACCCTTTGTCTTGTAGTAAAACAAAGCCCTCTGATTGAAGAGGCTCGCAACGACGTCTTTGTATCTCTGCAGGAGCGAACCGAAAGGCACGTTGAGAAAAGTGGAATACTGACCTGCAAAACTGAACTCTCCGTCCTCCTGCAGTGCGCTGCTTCTCACGGAGACCATTATCTCGCATTGACATTTATCACAGAGCCTCCCGTATGAGTCCGAGACCTCCTTTGCAAGATCAGGAGGGACCTCAGCCTCCCGAATAAGGTCCTGGATCTCCTTGCTTGTATCATTCAACGTCTCTATATTGTCCACCGACAACGCTGCCAGTCTCTGCTGTACCTTCTCACGAAAGCCGTTGTATTCCATGAACCCCTTAAAGGCAAAAGCGCTTATCGCAAAGCCGTCGGGCACTGGGATAGCAATTCGGTTTCTTATCTCCCCGAGATTAGCGCATTTCGACCCCACCTTGTCCGCGTTGTCCCTGGTGACATCTTCAAAAGGTATTGTATAATCGCTGACCGGAATTTCTCCTTTCTTTGTGAGTATGCCCAGTATCTCTGAATTAATGCACTGGTGCCGGTCAGTTAGCACGACATACTTGTTGTGAGCGATTTGATTGAGATTATCTATGATGTCTTTGACACTTACGGTAATGGCGTTTACTGATGAATCGAGGTAGCGCCTGTCAAAAAGGAATTCGCCGGAGAGCTTTTCTTCCATATCTGCCATTGACTCCAGGACGTGGTTGTTCGCTGCTAGGAGTCGCTGAAAAGCAAGAAATCTCTGCTGAAGCGCTTCTTTCCTTTTTTCCTTATCTGCGTCGGTTTCTGCCTTGGATTTTTTTGATATACCGAAGACCTGTTGAAAAAGCTTCATAGAAAAAAATATAACAATATATCGAGAAAAATCCAATAAGCTGTTGAGAAAGTATTGCCCCCCATCCCTCGGTCAAACATAACTATCTGACAATAAGTGATAATTTATGTGAATAATAGGTTTTATTTATCTCCGTCATTGTGATATCATGATGAGCACCACACCGGCATAAGAACAAATTCATGTTTCATTGCGTTGCCGGTAAATCGATCAACGACGATCATTCGGATTCACTTATAAAGGGGGCCATGTTTATGGATGATCAAAAAAAAGTAAAAGACCTTATGGTGGATATCTTCGAGTACCCTCATATGCCCTACTGGTTTACTATCAATCAGGCATTGAAGGTTCTCAAATATGCTCAGCCAAAGGGAGGAGAAGTATTTTGTCCTCCAGAAATATTGATCTTTGACGAAAAATACAACTTTCTCGGGATAGTGTGTTTTACCCGTATATTAAAGGGTATCGAGTCAAAGATGCTCACCCCTCGCGCTGAGACCGAGGCCTCTCAAAAAGAGGAAGATGAAACGTTTACACCGTGGGCCAGTCCATTAAAACAAGAATTGAGGCAGTTCGCGGACAAGGCAGTTAGTGAGGTCATGATCCCCGCGAAGCTCTTTGTCGAACCGGGAGACCTCATCACCAAGGCAGCATATCTGATGAGCCATAATGAATTGACGCTTTTGCCTGTCCTTGAGGGAGAAAAGAAGTTTGTGGGCCTCGTCAGGCTGGCCGAGATTTTTCATGAGTTCTCCGGTGCTATGTTGGGAACATAGAGGCAGTGATGAGATGAACATGTCTTGAACGCCAAGTCTGCATGGATCACCCTTTGGACCCATCTGCACCTTTTTGAGAACCTGAAGCATGTCGGCGCACCAGTCTCCGTTCAAGGAGGTCATCCCTTGCGGACGGAGCCGACTGACGGAATCGGTTTTCATCTGTACAATTTACGCACGGTTAAGATATTATGTACTGAAAATTAAAGCTGTGCCATCTAGATGAACGAAGAACTTAAGAAAACAGCCAGTCAAAGGCTTCGCGGGTACTTTAGGTCCTTCTTCCGTTATGAGGCTTCCGGCGTCTCTAGCGAGGACCGGTACAAGAGTTTTAGGATCCGCCTTATCCTGATCATAGGGGCCCTTGCGGGCGTCCCTCTGATCACACTGATGATAATAAGCTACTTCTGGTTGCAGAACCTCCTTGAAGCGGATTATGACAACGATCTGCGGTGGCAGATTAAGAACACGCAGGAATCGATTGAGTATTTTCTGAAGGAAAAGTTTTCCGGATTGAATTTTCTTACTTCCCTATCCAGTTATGACCAGTTGTCCGATCAGAAAGCCCTGAACAGCATCTTCGTCAAGTGCAAAAAACAATTTGGGGAGCTGGTCGACCTGGGAGTTATTGGCGCAAACGGCATCCAGAAATCTTATGCGGGGCCTTACAATCTCGAGGGCAAAGACTATTCAAACCAGGACTGGTTTCATGAGGCGGTGATTCGAGGGGTTTACGTAAGTGAAGTGTTCACAGGATATCGCAAGATCCCACACTTTGCCATTGCAATAAGGCAGGAGGTTCCAGACAAGGGAACCTTCTGGATACTGAGGGCTACCATCGATACTGAGACACTCCACAATTTTGTCTCCACCTTCAATCTGGAGAAAGACGATGATGCCTTCATAATCAACAGCGTTGGCATTCTGCAGACCCCCTCACGCTTTCACGGAAATGTCCTGGATCGCTTCCCGCTGAGCTATCCCCTGGTGAAGAAAGGCGTCTCTATAATAGAACTTGCTAAATCCACCGGTGGTCAAGGCATTCTTGGATATGCCTACGTAAAAAACTCTCCGTGGATCCTCGCGGTAATGATCAAATCCCGCGCACGTACCACGATCCTGGAGGGATTCCGAAACGAAATGCTGATCATCCTGTCGATCTGCATCATCATAGGGATTGCATTCAACGTCTGGATATCGACTACAGTAGTTAACTCGATAAAAGGTGCTGAAGACAAAAGGGAAGAAGCGATAGCTGAGTCCGAGCATGCCAGCAAACTTGCATCCATCGGACAGCTCGCGGCCGGCGTGGCCCATGAGATCAACAACCCCCTTGCAGTAATCAATGAAAAGGCAGGTCTAATGCAGGACCTCCTAAAGATGGCTGATGACTTCCCCAATAAAGAAAAATTCTTGGCGCAAATCGCTACCATAGTTGAAGGCGTAAAACGTTGCCGCACGATTACACATCGGCTTCTGGGCTTTGCGAGGAGAATGGACGTCAGCAAGGAAGCAGTAGACCTCAATGATCTCATCCACGAGGTGCTGGGTTTCGTTGAAAAAGAGGCTCTGTACAGAAATATCACATTAGAATTGTACCTTAAGGACAACGTGCCCGCTGTTATGAGTGATAAGGGACAGCTTCAGCAGGTCTTTCTAAATATCATCAACAATGCAATGGATGCAGCGGGACAGGGAGGCAGCGTCTCGATCTCAACTAACGCTAAAAACGCCGACACTGCAACGGTGGCAATCAAAGATAACGGACCGGGTATTCCGAAGGAGGCTCTTAAACATATCTTCGAACCATTCTTCACCACAAAAGAAAAAGGCAAGGGTACCGGTCTTGGCCTTTCCATATCTTACGGTATCGTAAAGCGCCTGGGAGGAGCTATCCTCGTGGAAAGCGAGGTCGACAAAGGCACGACCTTTACTATAGAAATACCCAGGAACATGGATAGTATCTAAAGGAGGACATGGATGACACGAGCAAAAGTTCTCGTGGTAGATGATGAAGTGGAATTTGCCTCGGCACTATCAGAACGACTGCAATTGCGCAATTATGAAGCAAAGGCGATCTACTCTGCTAAAGATGTGCTCCCCGCTGTGAAAAAAGAATGCCCCGACGTGGTGCTGCTTGATCTAAAAATGCCCGGCATGAGCGGCATCGATGTTCTTAAGGCCATTAAGCAGGTTGACGCGACAATACAGGTCATCATATTAACAGGACATGGAGCCATGGATGAAGGGCTTAAAGGGACCGGGGGCAGCGCATTAGATTATGACCTCTCCTCTCTCACCGATGACAGCACAAAAAAGTTGCCGCAGAAAAAAGAGGAAGGCATATTCGATTACATCATGAAACCTGTGGCAATAGAAGATCTTGTAGAAAAGATTGATAAAGCAAAGAAAAGCCGCGCAACATAAAGGCGGCAGGAGAAACTGATGAGCGCTGAGAAGGAGTTAAAGTCATTACAGCTTAGGGTTATCTCAAAAATTCTTGCGGGATTTAGCCATGAAATGAGAAATCATCTTGCCATCATCAAAGAGACTGCGGGGTTAACGGAGGACATAATAAAGTCTGGAGCTTCAAAATCAAAAAACGATTTATTGAAAGTCACAGGCGCTATAGAAGAACAGGTTGGCAAAGCGGCTTTGCTTTGCAATTACCTCGGCCGTTTCGGCCATCTACTGGAAAATCCAGTCATTTCCTTCAACATCAATGAGGCTCTCGCAGATCTGATTGCGCTCATCTCGAGACTCGCTCACCAGAAACGGATTACCCTTGAAAGGGATTTCGACAGGCAGATGCCCTCGATCTGCGGCGATCCATCAGGATTACTCTTGCTTGTCTTTTGTCTTGTTGAAGAAATCATGAACGGACTGGACAGGGGCGGCAGCATAATCATTAAAACGGCTTTCTTAAACAACGCGTTGATAATCACGCTTATTCCAAAAGGCCGCTTAGTGCAGCCAGCAAACGAGATAGAGACGTGCTCAGCCGAAGCCATACAGGATCTCCTCAGGCTGCTTAACAGCACCATCTCTAAAAAAAGTGAAACTAAGGAGGCAATGATCACC
The DNA here is from genome assembly GCA_052146665.1 of Dissulfurispiraceae bacterium. GTDB lineage: Bacteria > Nitrospirota > Thermodesulfovibrionia > Thermodesulfovibrionales > Dissulfurispiraceae > JBKQMP01. The sequence continues at coordinate 11,849 of JBKQMP010000032.1, read as the reverse complement.
CTTTCACAGTCAAAGACATCTTGCAGGGACTGAACATTCGTTGCGTTCCTTTGAGGCTAAGGTGATGATAACATGATAATAATGGAGGCTTGACAACATAAATGGAGGCTGCTATAGTTATCTAAATTCATCACAGAACATGCCGGGAGAATTTTAAAATCACCTATACCTTAAAATAATAAGGAGGAATATATGGCAAAAAAGAAAGACATTAAGGTCCTGCTCGTGGATGATGAGCAGGCTTTTGTAGATACCCTCTCACAGAGACTCCAGATGCGGGACCTAAAGGTGCATAAAGTCTATGATGGTGAGCAGGCATTGTCCTTTGTGAAGGGCGAGGAGCCGGATGTGATGGTGCTTGACCTCAAAATGCCGGGCATGCAAGGGATGGAGGTACTTAAAGAGATACGGAAAAAATATCCGAACATGCAAGTAATCATATTGACAGGTCATGGTACTGACAAAGATGAACAGGAGGCAAGAAGGTTAGGAGGGTTCGACTTTCTTAAGAAGCCTGCGGATATCGACACACTGGTAGGCCGGATCAAAGAGGCTTACAAAGAGAAGCTCGAAAGGGCAATGACCGCTATTGCCTTTGCTGAAGAAGGGGAATTTCAGACGGCCCGCGATATAATGGAAAGGAAAGACGAAGAATAATTACCATATGGACACGACGTTAGGGAACTCTCATGCCAGCATCCTGCTGGTCGATGACGAAAAGCAGTTTCTCAGTATATTTGCTCAGAGATTGGAGATGCGCGGACTGAGAATTGAAATTGCCGTTAGTGGAGAGGAGGCTATTGAGCGATCGAGTAAGACAGAGTTTGACGCTATCGTACTTGATATGGAGATGCCCGGAATGGATGGCGTCACCACGTTGAAACGTCTTAAAAGTGCCAATCCGGACCTTCAGGTTATTATTCTTACAGGCCATGCAACAACTGACAAAATTGTTGAGGCTATGAAGGAAAAAGCTATGGACTATTTGGAAAAGCCCGTGGACCTGAACAAATTGCTCCAGAAGATAGAGGAGGCCCAGCAGAAAAAGATTCTCGTCGCGGAGAAGAAAAAAGGGGATGCAGGTTAGGATATCAGGCCGGCCTAAAAGGTGGCAGTCTGTCGATTTGAACCTTAAAGAAGATATCCTTGTGATCAAAAGTGCAATACGATGCTTTCTCTCTGAAACGAAGGGTGTCTTGCACCGGTGGTGTTGCGGAGTGCATAAGAAACACCATGCCCGTTGGTGTCCGTTGCAGTGTCACCTGAAATAAAAAGTGGGATTACCTTAATTGATAAAAAACAAGGAGGGAGAAGAATAGCAATGCTTAAGAAGATCATCTTAGCACAACAGCAGGGGATCTCAAATAGGCTCAGGGAACCCTATTTTGCAGCATTTTCCGGAAAATACATTATCGCTCTGCTCACAATTCTTATTGCAATAATTCTTGTCAGTACTATTGCCTTTGCATCAACAGAGCCAACGGCAGCTGCATCTGGAGCCGCATCTTCAGCGATGCCCTGGTGGGCGTGGCCACTGATCTTGTTTGTCGTGTCCTTTTTACTTGGTATCGTCGCTGTTTTAGGGGGAGTGGGAGGCGGGGTCCTTTATGTCCCCATCATAAGTGGCTTTTTCCCGTTTCACCTTGACTTCGTCAGGGGCGCGGGACTGCTGGTGGCGCTCGCTGGTTCACTCGCCGCGGGACCGGGCCTGCTTAAGAAGGCCTTGGCTGATCTGAGATTGTCCATCCCTGTCGCGCTCATCGCATCTTCCTGCGCCATTGTGGGCGCGATGATAGGACTCGCCCTCCCGACAAAAGTCATTCAAACCGCTCTGGGAGCCACGATACTTGGCATCGTCGCCATCATGTTGATTGCGAGAAAATCGGAATACCCCGAAGTGAAGGAGGCTGACGCGCTGTCAACCGCACTTAGGATAAACGGTATCTACCATGAAGCCACAACTGGACAAGATGTCGATTGGAAAATACACAGGACCCCGTTTGGACTTGCCACCTTCATCATTATCGGAGTGATGGCGGGCATGTTCGGACTTGGGGCCGGATGGGCAAACGTACCGGTGCTGAACCTGATGATGGGAGCACCACTAAAGGTGTCCGTGGCGACAAGCAAATTTCTGCTCTCAATCACTGACACATCCGCCGCCTGGATCTACATCAATAACGGCGCAGTATTGCCAATGGTCGTCGCTCCTTCTATCATAGGAATAATGCTCGGCTCCATAGTGGGAGTAAGACTACTCACAAGGACGAAACCAAAAGCGATCCGTTATATCGTAATTATTTTGCTCCTGTTTGCAGGCTCCAGGGCGCTGCTCAAGGGTCTGGGTATTTGGAACTGAGCACTTGAGGCAGGTGTCGAAAAACATGATACTAGCATTTACTTACAGATGCATGAGGTGCCAACTTAAAAATGAAAGGAGGACGTATTTATGGCTAAGGTAAAGGCAACCGAGGAACAGCTTGCCTATGCGAAGATTCTTGATTTTGGGATGAAATGTGGACTACTTGCACTCATTATCACTTTCATTATATATGTGTCCGGGATCCTCACCCCTTACATCCCGGTTCATGATCTGTCAAAGTACTGGGGGATGTCCGTTCATAAGTATCTGGAGGCAACAGGGATTCATCCTGGATGGACATGGTTGTGGCTGCTCGGAAAGGGCGATTTTCTTACCTTCATAGCGATAGCCTTCCTGGCAGGTGTTACCGTGGTCTGTTACCTCGCAATTATCCCAATCCTGCTCAGAAAGAAAGACACGATCTATGCTATGATCGCCCTCCTCGAGGTATTGGTTCTGGTTCTTGCGGCATCGGGAGTCCTGAAGGCAGGAGGTCACTGAGGTGACAGGAACGGTTTGTTAAAGATGGCGTTGCCATCAGCCATTGCGGCTTGCCTGGAACCGTTGGGCTTTACGGGGAAAATCACCGCATTGGTGAGCGGTAACGTCCTCAACGTGTGATTGTGGCATAAGCCGTGCCAGTTGTAGTTGCAGCTTTAAGCTGTATTCGTCTTTGTCTGTCACATACCGGAAAAAGACGAGAAAGAATTGCCTGTGAGAAGCACAATGGCTAGTCCTTCTGATTTTTATCCCATCAGAGGACCGCGTCAGATAGTCATTTGATCACGCCAGGGATGTCACAGCGCTGACCCCATCTGAGAATTTCAACAAAACAGCTTCCCCCGTGCTGGACTGGCAGGCACAAGGCCCCGCAGCCAGGGAGTTCGGTTAGAAACGATCGAGATATATCTCTAAAGTTGGCGGGGGCGACATCGCTGTCACGGCGTCACTTGCTGACTTTCTGTCCTCAGGCAGCGATGTAGAGCAATTCAGTGCACTGGTGTTAGAATAATCGAGAAAATAGGTGCAAATAAAGGAGTGCGACATGTCTGGTTTTGGACATTAATAGCTGGCAGGTGCTTTTGACCTCCGGCAAGTCATTTAATCCAGGCTCCCTTTCACCATGACAACAAGATTTCTGCTGCCCATATTAACAGTTGCCATTTTCATGTCCTGTTTCAGGCTCGGCGCCGCCAGGCTCTTTGATGTCGATGAAGCAGTTTTTTCAGAGGCAACTAGAGAGATGGTTGAAAATGGACAATGGATAACGCCAACCTACAATGGGGTCAACCGCTACGATAAGCCCATACTCTTTTACTGGATCATGGCTCTTTCTTACAAGGCTTTTGGCGTAAATGAGTTTTCCGCCAGATTCCCATCCGCCATCGCCGCCATACTGCTTTCCCTTTCCCTGTTTCACTTTGTCAGTAGACACGTTGATGAAGAGACCGCATTTTATGCTGCTCTTCCGTTGGTACTGTCGCCCTACTTCCTCGGCTATTCCCGGGCTGCGGTGACCGATATGACATTGACGCTCTTTATCACTCTTTCCCTCTTCTCATTGTATCTGTGGGCAGAGCCTCCAAAAGAGACACCCCCTGGCGCTGACGCACTTCCGGACAGGCGACGCTGGTTTCTTTATGGATTCTACCTGTTCTCAGCATTGGCGTTCTTGACCAAGGGGCTTGTGGGAATCCTTTTCCCTTTTGGTATTGCGCTCGTTTACCTCTTAGCAACAGAAGGGCTTAGCGGAGTGAAGAAGATAGTCAATTTCCCGGGGACTATGCTCTTTCTGATCGTCTCCGCCCCATGGTATGGTGCCCAGGTTTTTATTAATGGGTGGGAGTTCATCCAGCAATTCATCATAAAACATCACTTTGTGAGGTATACCGAAGTAATATCGGGCCACAACGGCCCTGTCTTCTATTACATCCCTGCGCTGATCGTAGGATTGTTCCCTTGGATCGCCTTTCTGCCCGGCGGGGTGGTCAACACGTTCAAGAGGCGTCATGGAGTGAACCTCTTCGCCTTCATCTGGTTGATCTTCATAGTGGCATTCTTCTCCTTCTCAACAACAAAGCTCCCGAACTATATCCTCCCCGCTATCCCCGCTGCAGCAATACTGATCTCGTCGGGCATGACCCTCAAGGGAAGATGGATTAAACATACCCATCTCTTTATCGCATTTACCGCGTTACTCATGGGCATCGCCTTCGGGCTTTCCAGAAAATACCTTACCCAACTCGGAATAGACGATTCTCAGTGGATTTATGTGGTCATTGCAGTCATGGGCATGGTAACCGTTCTGAGCCTGTATTGTGCCATTAGGGAGAAAACGTGCTATGGTTTTCTGTCAGGGCTGTTTATTCTTTTTCTATCGATATTATTAATAAAAGCGCTCCCTATCGCAAACCAGTATCTGCAGGGCACACTCCACAAGTATAGCGTCTATGCAAAAGACAACCTTGGGGGAAATGAAGACTTGATCACTTACCGCATCAACAATCCAAGCATCTTGTTTTATTCAAACCATAGGATACTCTCTGCGTCCGACAAGGATGGCCTCATCCTTTTTTTAAAGGAGCGCAGGCGGTTCATGGCAATAACAAAAACGAAAGATAGCGGGGATTTAGAGGGGCTGGGGTTTAAGATGCTCAGCGATGACGGAACATATGCACTTCTTGAGAGAAAATAAAATAATAATCCCTTTGTTGATTTTGCTGCCCATCTTCTTCTTGTGGGCCGATGAAAAAGTTATTCTCTGGGTGTATCACTTTCAGCAGAGCCCGCAGGGACCTTTCGTTTATGACAATATTATCCCTATATTCAAGATTCTAGGCCACGGCCTGACAGTGGCCATCACCGCCCTGCTCCTCTGCATAGTGGGCAAATATGCGTATAAGGAATTTTATAGGCCGGGACGATTGTTGTTAATCGTTTATGTAATTTCCGGCATTGCAGCCCAGGTGTTAAAGCACCTCTTCGGAAGGGCCCGCCCGAGGATTACGGAACACCTCATGTTTGCCGGCCCTTCACTGAGCTCGGGGTACGACTCTTTCCCCTCTGGTCACGCTGCTGTGATGTTTTGTGTGGCATACGTATTCTCCCGCTTATATCCAAAATACATGATGTTTTTTTACGGACTCGCCGTCATTGTCGGGGTTGAAAGGGTCCTTTCACATTCGCATTTCCCTTCGGATATAATAGGAGGGGCTGTCGTTGGGCTCATCATTGCAAAGGCGCTCTGGCAGCGATTTTTTGCAGCAGAGACAGGAAATCATGCAAACAACTCCTGAAGACACAGGATACCACAAAGTCCGCAATCGCCGAGTTCACATGGCAAATGAGCGGACATTTCTTGCATGGATAAGGACGAGCATCGGTATCATGGCATTCGGGTTCGTCGTTGAGAAGTTCGCCTTATTTTTGAAACAGTTGTCGCACTATTTTTCTAGCGTGCCTCCTGATGGCACTAAAGAGCCGGCGTTGCCGGCTCACGCCGTCCTCAGTTATTCCTCGATTATTGGGATATTTCTGGTCGGCTTTGGTGCGCTCATGGCAGTGCTTGCGTTTATCAGATACAAGCAAGTGGAGAGACAGATAGACACCGATACCTATCAACCCTCGTTGATCCTTGATGTTCTTCTTACGCTGTCGATTCTCGTAGTCGGTTTTTTTCTTATGATCTACATCCTTCACAGCATTTAACTTGACAGGATATTCCGCATGAAGAAACTCTGGCAGTCCCTGACCCTTGACAAGATCTTGGAGACGCTTGGAACGACTGCATCAGGCCTGAAGCTACATTTTTGGGAAATGTAATAATTCAGCTCGGCAATGTCTTTGCCTGCCGATCATCCAGAGAATCTCTATTCATGCTCGGCTTTTTCTGCAACAAGATTTTCATCCCCGGCATAGTAGTGGAGTTGCTGCCTGGCAGCCTTATCATTTATCATCCGCTTGGCAACAGAGTTTTTGGGATGGCTCCGCTTCCTGCGGAAGTCTGGATTATCCTTGCATTCTTCAGTGTCGGGCTATTCCCAGCTAAAGATTTAAGAAAAGGATTTGTGAGTACAAGACGCGACGACTCTGAACTTTTTAACATGAACGACGAACAACTGCTTTCCGCCGTTGATCACGAACCTGTGTCACGGTTAAACATGGCCTCGCTATTTTTCTTGGTAGGGTTTACTTTTCTGCTGGAAGTATGTTAAATAAATAGCGTTTTTATCGGCAATTTCGTCTCCATCAAATTGCCATCGCATAGAGCAAAGGGCCTTCGGCCTTGAAAACATACTTTTATGAGGAGGGTTATATGGAAGGGATACCGCAAGCCACCATAATGGTCGTACTGAGCGGCATACTCGTTGGTATCGCATTCGGCTTTGTCCTACAGCGCGGCAGATACTGAATGAACACAGCATTTAGAGACGTGATCTTTATAAATGACTTTACGCTGTTTCGTTCATGGTTGTTGGCGCTCGTAATCGCTATTATCGGGGCTAATCTTATAGAAGATATGGGTTTTCTTGGTGATGACGGATTGAGGCGACAGGTATTTTCTCCGATTGCCGCCATTATTGGGGGCTATATCTTTGGTGTGGGCATTGTCATGGCAGGCGGCTGCGGGAGCGGTGTTTTGTATAAGCAGGGGGAAGGCCAGTTTGCCGCATTGCTCGCCACCCTGGGGTTCGGTGGATCCCTCATAGCCACGTATCACGGTCCCCTGAAGCCAGTCATGAATTTTATAAAAAGTTACCAGGTAAGCATCGGTTCCGGGGATAACGAAATTACAAGCCCTGCACTTTGGGACCTCGTGGGAGGGGGCAGTACTGCCAAGTGGGTGGTTATAGGCATCGTCGTTGCAATATTGATTCCAGTGATACTCAAGGGGAAACCCTTTAAGAAAGGCCCTAAGAAAGGATGGTCGTGGTCTGTGGCCGGAGCATTGGTAGGCACGCTGGTAATCATCGCATGGTGGGCGTCATATTACTATGGCGGTCAAGCCAGGGGTCTTTCATTTTCAGGTCCCACAATCGATTTATTCATGTTCGGACTCACAGGCAACAGCCGGGCACCTTTTGACCCCATGTTTAACCTGCTCGGCATCGGAGTACTTACCTGGAGCGCTCTTTACGTCGCTGGAGTACCCCTCGGCGCGTATATCAGCGCCAAAGGACTAAAAGAATTCAAGCTCACTTCACCCAAAGACCCCAAGGAACTCATGAGGGTATTTCTTGGCGGCATCATTATGGGATTCGGCGCAGCGGTAGCAGGTGGCTGAACAGTCGGACATTCGCTGACAGGTATGTCAGCGTTATCACTCCAGAGCATCGTTGCTACGATATTTATCATCCTCGGCAACTGGACCATGGCTTATTTCATGTTCATAAAGCCGATGAAGGATATGGATTAAAAGAGGAAAAGTTCCGCAAAAGGGGTACAAACTAGTGGTCTTTTCCCTATTTTTTGTTGTAGAATAAATAAGAGAGTTAGGGCATGGAAGTTGCATGCTAATCATTTAAAAAAATCATAAAAAAGGAGGTGAACTAGATGAGGATAAAAACCATACTCGCGTTAATAGTTGTCATGGTCTTCACCCTCGGCGTGGTCGGTGTCAGTTTTGCGGCCGATATGGGCGCACACATGATGGGCACTGTGACCAAGGTCGACGGCGCCAAGATAACCGTGAAGGACAGCATGGGCAAGGAGACAACTACCGACGACAAGACAGCAAAAGATATCAAGGTAGGCGATAAGGTTACTGTAATGAACGGCAAGGTAACAAAAGAAGCGATGCCCAAAAAGAAAAAAATAGAGGGTTGCTAGTTCTTTGTCAAAGACCGTGGGGTGGCAGTTGAAAGACTTCCACCCCATTTTTTTGTCTGAAGTACGGTTCTAACTTATAAAAGATGAGCAACTGGAAAGAAAACGTTTCCTTTATCCTTGTCGAGCCCAAAGAGCCGGGCAATATAGGGGCATGCGCAAGGGTTATGAAGAACATGGGTTTTAAGAACCTTTGCATTGTGAAGCCTCCCGCTGTCATGATGCAGGAAGCCCGATGGTTTGCCCATAACTCTGAGGATGTGTTGGAAGGCGCCTCAGTTTTTCATCGCTTTGAAGATTCCATCAAGGAACAATCTTTAATTGTTGGGACAACGCGCAGGACAGGAAAAAGACGCGGCCTAATCATGACACCTGAAGAAGGCGCAACCAGGCTAGTATCTACTAGCCATAATAACAAGGTTGCCATTCTCTTTGGCAGGGAAGACAGGGGGTTGCTTAATGAAGAAATTGGGGAGTGCGGCTTTCTTATCTCTATTCCAGCCAGTAAAGAGCACCCATCAATAAACTTGTCTCATGCGGTGGCAATCGTGGCTTATGAACTGTCCACTTCGGGACGCAAAGCCCAGACCTCACGACAGCACGTACAGGAACAAAACGATCAGAGACTATCATTCATAAGTCATGAAGAGCTCAACCGTCTTTATAAAAGAATCTCTGAGTCACTGCAGATTCTTGAATATACTCCCCGAGGCGATAGGGATCTTAACGCTAAAATAATGCGGAATTTAAAGCATTTCATCGCCAGGGCGGGATTGACAGTCTGGGAACTGAAGATGCTTCACGGAATCTGTTCGCAGATTGAAAAAAGAATCCCACGATTGAAGTTATAGGTGTTCACGAAAAATAAAGATAGTAGCTGAAAAATAAAGTTGGTAACTCATCACTGAGATTCATGAAATCTGTCGAGTTTACTCATCTTTGCCGGATACAGAACCTCGTTTGTTGCTGATACCATAACCTACCGGGGCCGATGCGAAGTGCTCACAGAAGTCAAGTGCCGTTGAAATTTCTCCAACCTGATGAGTACGGCCTGAATTGTGCGCAGTCTGCTACGTTTGGAGAGTGCCTTTGTCTTGCGGGGGTGCAAGTGTCCAGGTTCTCCTCTATGCGCACATGCTGGTAGAAACCTTCATCGGCAACCGATAGAATCCTGGCGAGGCATCTTCCTCAAGGCTTATCGCGGACTCCACCGACTACATCACACTGTGGGCATTCTGACTCAGTAATAATTATCGTTTCAAATCCTCATGCTGGAGCCACTATTGGATCTGCGATGTTCGTGCCGTACTCCTCTACAAAAACAATCTGACTAATCCAATAGGGAAGAGCGATAGATTCACGCCTGACTATAGTGCCTGCGCAGATTCAGTCCATAGTGTCTCGGGTGCAATATCGATATTTCCAGGCCAAACCACAGTACCATATTGGACAGTCGCCTTAAAAAAAAGTGGAGAATTGAGCAGTTTGACAAAGGGCTTCTTATCCAAAAAAGGTTTCATATCAAACCTACGCTTTTCCCCATTTTCAAAAACCAGATCTAAGGTATAATCGTCACGAGTTTTTACGCTGATGACATCAAGTAGTATATCCATGCAAACCTCCTATTGAAGCGGTGCAATACGAAACGGTTCATCACCGTTAACTGCTAGTTCCCAGTCTGCCATAAGTTCATCCCTGTGAATGTCAATCCAGACCTGCACCATCCTAAGTTGTCGAGGAGGAAAATCTCCGGCAAGCATGCTACCGTCTTCAATCGCTACAGAAGCTTTTTCCCCTTGGTATCGCACATGTATGTGCGGTGTATTATGCTGTACTGTATCTCCATAAAATATGGAAACGAGAATCCCGAAAAACATTGAGATCGTAGGCATCAGTTCTCCTTTCTACAGAAATTATACCATTTTACCTGTACTGGGGGTCTTTGCAATTGTTGCTTTCATTGAATACGGATTTGACTACTTCTTCACCCCAAATTGTTTTCCCAGCGCGTTTTGGATTGTCCAAGAAAGCCTGATTGCGCTCGGTAAAATACCTATTGATTGCAAGCTTACAATCGTCAACTGATTGATAGTCGCTGTTGTGAATAACTGCCTTGGCCATTCCGCTGAAAACGGATTCTATTACATTGAGGAATTGGGCACTTGATGGAAGAGGAGCAAGTTCCACAAGAGGTGTGTTATGGCTATTCCTATACTCAGGGGCATTTACTTCTTTAACCTTCTCATAAAGTTTCTTGGACGCATGCCACGATGCAGCGTCCCACGAGAAATAAATCCTTTCATTCGTTGTGTACTTGCTGATAAGAATTTCAAGTAACTTTATCATTTCAGCAGTGTTCTTTTTACTGGAATAAAAGTGGGTAATTTGATTGGTTGCTAATTCCAGTGCGCCAGTGCAGATAAGACGCCCCTTGCTCATTTGCAACTGGGGTATTGTCCGCGGTTGATCGTTTGGGGAAAAAGTTCTTCCTCCTCGTATCTTTATTGCAACAGGTCCAAACTCGTCAATTGAAAAGAATTTTTCATTTGGTCTTAGATTAGAAAGTATATTTGTGATCTTCTTCAGTTTGGTGCGATATTGAGGATCGGGACTAGTCAGAACTGTGCGAGCCTTTTTAAAGGTGTAGCCTTCTGATCTCACATATTCAGATATTGAAGTCTTGGAAATTGACTCGTCATACTCTTTTTTATATGTCTGTGCCAGTGTTTTCAAACTCCACGAAGTTCGATTGATATCGTGGAGAAAAGGCGATTCATGGATAAGTTTAATTATCCGTTCTTTCTTGAGCTTGATGTTGTCGATTGTCTGCTCAGGAATCACTCTGGTCCGGCGCACTTTGAGATACTCTATCCCTTTTTCTTTATATATAGCGTGCCATTTTTTAATGGTTCGACATGATCGTTCGATTTTCCTGCTAATTGTTGTAATATTGCATCCTCTCTGCAAATCTAATAAAGCAACAGCGCGTTCCCATTTGTTTCTTTTATTCGATAATTTCCATTCTCTGAGTGTCTTTTCATCCTCTTTGGTAATATTTTCTAATTGCCACTTGTTAAAACTGACTTTAGGAAATCCATTCTCTTTGCGCCATCTATGATAGCGAGCATAGAATTGAGAATATTTCAATCCGTAGGGCTCGCACTGACTATACTCTTGCCACAGACTCTTCATGTTTATATTCTCGTTTTCGAGTCTGGTATGATATTGCAAAAAAAGTTCTTTCAAATGGGCAGATGCGGGTTTTTCGTAGATATCTTTTTGTGATGTTAAGGAAGCAGCAATATTTTCAGCCAGCAAATTCAGAATATCGGAGTGGACAAGATCAGAGTTTTTATATAAGTTTATATATTTATGGACAGTAGTTAGCCCTATCTTAATTGATCGAGCTATAAAGGTCGGGCCAACACCGTGAAGAGCATATTGGATTATAACCCCTTTTATTTTTCTAGGACTAATTTTCTTTTGAGGCATGGTATCTCTAAAGTCTCCTGGTTTTTACATATGAGACTCTCAGTTGTTGCAACGACTAAATTATAGCACCTCTGAACTTTTCAAGCTTCTTTTTGGTCATTCTTTTGGTTAGTCTTATTTTTCGCGAGAAGTGATTTTTTTTATTGGTACTGCACCTCGCTAAGCCTGC
>JBKQMP010000031.1:0-3411 GCA_052146665.1 Dissulfurispiraceae bacterium | reverse complement strand
TGCAGCGTTCAGGCCCCATGGTGTCGAAAAACAACTGCAAATCCTGTTCGGTGCGGCCCTGTCCGCCCAGCCAGATCGGCCGTCTCTGGTCAAGGTCGGCGACAACGATGGCATAGGTGTGGCCCTTGCGGGTCGATATTTCATCGACGCCAATGGTCCGAAGCTGCTGAGAAGGCGGATTCTGCTCCAGCAGGCGCCGCATGTAGCATTTCTCCATGCGGCACACCTGATCCCAGCTCAGGTTGTTAAGCTCTGCAACACGTTTGATGCTCATCTCGCGACAGAGCAGTCCAATGCGGTCTTCGAACCGCTGAGTGAACCGGGACGACTTGGCCAGCATTGAAAGAGTCTCGCGTTTCACGGCTTTGCAATGCGGGCAGGCAACCCTGCGATACTCGAAGTCAAGATAGATGCGGGTTGCTCCGGCATCCAGGTCTCGCACCCTATGAGTTCGCCGGTCCCGATAGCTTGATGCCGTTGTACCGCAGCCGGAACAGACTGTTTTTTTTGGCGGCGCTCCAGGGTAACAATGCATCCTTCAGGATCTTCCGGGTGTGGCTTCAGCGTGGCACGGGCACGGAATCCAGGAAATTTATACAGGTCTCGGAGTGTATTTTTCGTTTTCATCTAACTACTCTATCCGAGATTAGAAAACGTGTCAATTTTCAAAGAACATTTATAAAAGCGTTACAGGTACTTATGCCTGTTTCTTTGTACAAAAAAGTCAGATGATCCCTTCTTTATAGATAATGTGGATTAACCCTGCCCACACTTTCAATATCAAACATTAGGACCAACCAAGTGTTATTCCGAAACACTGAGCCCCCCCAAAATCGGACAAGACAATAAGGTGCATCTGAGTCCTCCCATACCAGAAATAGCCATCGATATAGCAAAGGATTTGAGGATGTTACTTCTGGAATCGCCTTGCAAAAATTTCTTAGAATAGCCGAAAAGATCTAACTTAAAGAATACATTTCTGCTCGTTCTGAGGCAACATAGATTGTAATACTTAAAACAATTTTCGTTGCAAGGTTAATTTTAGATGTTGCACATTACAGACCTTATGATAAAAAAGTAAAAGGCAAGTCTCAACCTTGCATGGTATATTTTGTTTGCCACAACAAAAACATACCCAAAGGAGGCTTGCCATGGTTAAAGGTAACAAACTTGATTTCACCGGTCAACACATTTACGTCGGTATGGACATTCACAAAAAGAGCTGGAGCGTCAGCATTCATAATGAACACTTTGAACACAAAACCTTTACCCAACCGCCCGAGGTTAAGAAACTGGTATATTATTTACAAAGAAACTTTCCAGGTGCCACCTATCATTCCGTATATGAAGCCGGTTTCAGTGGTTTCTGGATCCATGACCAGCTAACTCAAGAAGGAATCCATTCCATGGTAGTCAATCCCGCCGATGTCCCGACAAAGCATAAGGAGAAAGCCGGCAAGGCCGACAAGGTGGATTGCCGGAAGCTGGGCAGGAGCCTCCGCAGCGGCGACATCAAAGGCATTTACGTTCCTTCCAGGACAGAAGTGGAAGACCGTCACCTGATACGCACCCGCCAGGGCATGGTGAAGAAACAGACGCGGTGCAAGAACCAGATCAAAGCGATTCTCTTTTTTTACGGCATCGCGCTTCCCGAAGAGGGAAACTGGTCCAGGAACTTCATCAACCGATTAGATGCTGTCCAAATGGAAAAAGCCAGCGGAGATATTACCCTCAAAGCCCATCTGGAAGAACTGAAGCACCTTAGACAGATCATCGCCGGTCTCAACAAAGCCATCCTCGCCTTGTCCAGATCCGATACATACAGGGATAAGGTCCTTCTCCTTAGGTCCGTGCCGGGCATCAGTACCCTCACGGCAATGACGTTACTGACAGAGCTATGTGACATTACCCGGTTTCCATCCATCGACAAGCTTGCCAGCTATACGGGATTGGTTCCCGATATAAAGTCAAGCGGCGAGACGGCATACACGGCGGGTATCACCCACCGCAGGAATCCCATATTAAGGACCGTGCTCATCGAGGCCTCCTGGGTGGCAGTGCGGAAAGACCCGGCATTGATGATGGCCTTCCATAAGTTCTCCCTCCGGATGAAAAAGACGGTAGCCATCGTCCACATCGCCAGGAAGCTTTTGAACCGTATCCGTTTCGTCCTTATGAACCATGAGCAATATGTACCGGCTGTCGTTTAATTATAAAAAGAACAGGAGCGTATGAAGACAATCTGAAAAATCTTATTTCGTGGGCAACGGATACTAACTTCCTGCAGCTGATATAAGAATCATGCCTGCTCATTACAGACTACGTGCCCACACATTAAAACCTGACAAAGATAATGCAGCGATCCCTCAGCGATCTGTCTGCTGATAGGAGAATGCTTTTTGAAGATTGTGCTTACATACACAAAAAATTCAAAAGAACAAAAACTTCCGTCACCCTATGAGTAAACAAGAGACTTGCTTTTTTACATAGGAGATGTTAATACTCCCATTCATATAAAAAACGAGAGTGAACGTTGGCGCTTCGATCCCCAGTCGAGAAACTACTATAACCGCAAAATGAAAAAGACAAACTTCATGGTCGCGCACAATGCCTTGGCCCATAAACTGGCTCGGGCAGCCTACTATGTCGTCATAAAGGATCAGGTGCCATTCATGCCGGAGAAGATGTTTGCCACATAAAATAGGACAGACGCTCACCCAGTTTTCAGTTTGGCGAAACCAGGATAGTTGATTGGCAGAGCGTTCTGTCCGACAGATGTTATCATAGTCTTTGCTGACCATGCCGTGAGCCAGATCAGAGTTGGTTAAAAACCATGAGCGTTGAGAGAAGGATTGACGATTGGACACGGTATGGAACCGAAGATTTTCTGGTCCGTCTCGGCGGAAAGGGTCGGCATGTTGCTTACATCAACAAGACCTTAATCCTGATGGGTGACTGGTGCAGCAAAGACTGACACCTAAACACAAGGAAACTGCGGCAAACGGGAAGATGTTGATAACAACGACGCTTCATTTCTCATGAAGGGAAAATAATTTTCCCGAAGAAGATATTTTTGTCTCTTGACACGGTGTCTTTTAATGGGTGACTGTAGTCACAGCATAAGGCAATTTTGACTTGCATGCTTTCTTTCAAGCGGTATTCAATATTAACTGTCATCAAGAAAGAATAAGATTGTGAGATAGAGCTTTCTTTTAGTGATGACCAACTCATGAGTTCACTATCAATTTTAATATAATAATTGACATACAAATCTCGTTCTCTTATATTTCTTCTATAATAAGAGGCAGATATGGGATGAAATTCAAATCCAGATCAACGCAGGCCAAAGAAGAACAGAAGCAGAAAGACCTGATTGGTTAGCGAGATGGGAATGGTAACAGAAACTGCCAT
>JBKQMP010000030.1:0-15947 GCA_052146665.1 Dissulfurispiraceae bacterium | reverse complement strand
ACAAACTGCGAATCGTGAATCAGTTTTGCGGCCTTTGAGCTGGCTCTGCGCTCTTTCTCTGTAAGAGCGTTCCGATGTGTCATGACAGCACCTCCTATCTGTTATATCTAATTATATAAGATAAGAGATAAAAGGCAACCATTAGTTCCAATGCGAATTTGCTTCACAGCGACGTACTATCGAAAGTTGTTTTATTTATAGCGGCTTAGCATAGTTTGGGCGTTTGGTTAAGGAATCGCTGCGACGATGCAAAGATGCGCATCAAAAGGGCGCAGGTATCAACAATCTTCAATCATCTCGTAGACAAATGAGATTCATCATAGTCTAATAGCGCGAGCGGTAGGCATCAGTTATTAAACAATCCGGCGCCTATTTAAGTACCGGAAGCTTAACGCACGCGAACTGCTTTCCATAGCTCCCTGCTGCCTTGTCGTATGATCCGAGGACAAGGGAGATTTGAAATCTCAGAGAAGATGACTGCCGGATCACTGTGCGGCAAATGGGTATGCAGTGGGCAGGTTGATAACCGAACTATCTTTGCAATCATCTTTGTGAAGGGGTACAATAGAGGCAATATCTTAGCTCTAAGCAAATAACCAGTGAATGAGGTGAGCTTAATGGATAAAAAGGACTTCCTCTCCTCTTTGCCCTCAGTTGATGAATTGCTGAAATCTCAAGATGGCATGCAGTGGCAACAGCTTTACCCGCGACCTTACGTCCTGCAGGCTATCAGAGAGACAATCCAGCAGCTTAGGGATACAATTCTTAGAGGCGAGCGCGTTGAACTCTCCTTGGAAGGCCTGAGCGCCGAGATCGCATATCGGGCTGAAAGGCTTTCTGCGTTTAGCTTAAGGTCAGTTATAAATGCGACAGGAGTGGTGATTCATACTAACCTTGGGCGGTCTGTCTTGTCTAAAAAAGTCTTGGACCATGTGGTTGAGGTGGCCTCCGGTTACTCCAATCTCGAATACGATACCGTAAGGGGAAAACGGGGGAAAAGATATTCACATATCCAGAAATTGCTAAGAGAGATCACCGACGCCGAGGACAGTCTCATTGTAAATAATAATGCCGCCGCGGTCTTTGTCTGCTTAAATACTCTCGCAAAGGGGAGGGAGGTCATTGTGTCGCGCGGGGAACTTGTTGAGATTGGGGGTTCGTTCAGGATTCCCGATGTGATGAACAGCAGCGGTGCCGTACTGAGAGAGGTGGGCACCACAAACAAAACCCATGTAGGTGATTACGAAGCTGCTATTAATGACAACACTGCCTTGTTGCTAAAAGTGCATCAGTCAAACTTCAGGATTGTCGGGTTCACCAAGGCGCTTTCTGCTGATGAACTGGTGACCATCGGCAAAAAACACACCCTGCCGGTGATGTTCGACCTGGGAAGCGGGTGCCTCCTTGATTTCAAGCCCTATGGAATCCAAATAGAGCCGACAGTTCAGGAAATGGTAAAGGCGGGCATAGATATAGTTACCTTTAGTGGTGACAAGCTCCTTGGCGGCCCACAGGGCGGCATCATCGTGGGTAGGGCGGAGATCATTGAAAAGATAGCGAAAAACCCTTTAATGCGCGCAATCAGAGTGGATAAGATGACGCTGGCAGCATTTGAGGCAACCCTTATGCAGTATCTCGATGAGGACAAAGCAAAAAGCAATATTCCGACCCTCGGGATGCTTTTTCAGGAAGCCGGTGAAATAAGGAAAAGGGCGAAAAAAATAGTGACGCTCCTCAAGAGGAGACTGGGCGTTTCTTATGAGGAAAAAGCGGGCATAGGTGTTCTTGAGGACACATCCCAGTCGGGAGGAGGGGCGCTCTCTGAAATTGAGTTTCAGACCTATGCTGTTTCAGTTCAACCCCTGCGTCTGTCAGTCGATTTGCTTGCAGAGAGATTGCGACACAACAGGCCACCAATAATCGCCCGCATAAAAGAAGATGCGCTCCTTCTTGATGCACGGACAGTGAGCCATGGAGAAATCGACACCTTGGTTAAAGGTCTTGTTGCGGCATTGGGATAATGTAACCAGTGCGGACTGTAAATGAAACTCTTGAATACCCCGTCCCGTCAAGATCATGACTATCCGTGAGCAGACAGAGGAGACAGAAGGAAAGATCCTTCATCCAGGTGCGTGCCTCAGCTCTAAGAGCAAAGGCAGGGTCAGGGCTGAAAAGGACGATGACATAAGGACCTGTTTCCAGAGGGACCGGGACAGGATTATCCATTCAAAGTCCTTCCGGCGGTTGAAACACAAGACACAGGTTTTTCTCGCACCAAGGGGGGACCACTACAGAACAAGACTTACCCATGTGCTCGAAGTGTCACAGATAGCGAGGACAATTGGGCGCGCGTTGCGATTAAATGAGGATCTGATTGAGGCTATCGCGCTCGGCCATGATTTGGGGCATACGCCCTTCGGGCATGCGGGCGAGGCGATATTGCGTGAGATCCACCCGGGCGGTTTTGACCATTTCAAGCAGAGCCTTCGAGTTGTTGATTTTATCGAAAAAGACGGGCAGGGGCTTAACCTGACCAATGAAGTCCGTGACGGCATCATTAAACATTCAAAGGGAAAGGGACTGATCGTGCCGGACAGCGCGAAAGACAGGCCGGTGACCCTTGAAGGTATAGTGGTGCGCGTATCCGATATCATTGCCTACGTGAATCACGACCTTGACGATGCCCTCAGGGCCGGTGTCATAAAGAAGGCGGAAATACCTAAAGAGATCATCAGAACGCTGGGAGACACTCATGCAAAGCGGATAGATACGCTGGTAAGAGACGTCATAGAAGTGGTCTTTCTTGCTGGATACGAGGGCATCAGGATGAGTGATGACATATCGCGACTGGTGTACGAGTTGAGGGATTTTCTCTATGAACGGGTTTATGAGAGCGAACAAATTCTGAAGGAATTCAACAAAGGTAAGGGCATCTTAAGGGCTCTTTATGAGCATTACCTTAACCATGTAGATCAAATTTCCCGTGGCACTTCAGCCGGGGACAAGACCGATAAGCACAGGTTGGTCTGTGATTTTATCGCCGGCATGACGGATGGCTTTGCCCTCATGACCTACGAAAGGCTTTTCCTGCCTGAGCAATGGACAGTCCTGTAATGTTCCACGTGGAACATAGCCGGAATAAAAGCGTTTAAGTACTGATTTAGAACTTCTGTTAGCGCTTAGGGCGAGGGAGGCAGAATTATGCCCAGTGGTCAGATTGAAGCAAAGGTTAATGTTAAGGTCTTGAATTGTTGACCGATTGAAGTATGAAGAGGATGAATCCCATCGAAAGGCCTTCCAGGATCTCTGGTTTTTCAACTCAGGAAATCTCCATGAAATTAAAGGAGTATGTAGAGCAAGCTGTGCAGCTCAATACAGCAGCTGCGAAGGCACAGAGGTTTAGCATTCTGTTAAATGATGTTTTTAGGGAGGTTAAGGTTAGGTTTGTCGAGGATTCTATGCAGGGCGTCAAAGAAATTGTCCGAGCGAAACGAAGGGACATCATCCTTAAGAGCGGTGTTGAGGCCCTTTATGGCAATGTGATCATAGGGTTTGAACATGACCTGAAAGGGAAACTAGATGAGGAGATCGAGCAATTAAAACGGTACATCTTATGCATGCTTCACGCAAGAGATGAAGGAAGCTACCTATGCCTTGCCACCGACGGGATCCTTTTTTATGTTTTTTACCCAAGAATCATAGACGCTTCCAGAGTGGAGCTTGAAGAAGTCGAGACGATAGATTTTGCGAGAACTGAGCGCTTACAATCACTTTTCCGTCTTGAAAGATACTTTTTGAGGCGAAGAGGACTCCTGCCAAACCGCGAGGAGATCGTCAGAGATTTTGGCGTAAAAAGCCCGGCATTCAAATACTGTCTTGACAGCCTCGAACGTGTATGGCGTACCGTGAAAGACCGGGCTGATTTTAGCGTGGCATATGACACATGGTCGAGGTACCTGCGGGTTGCTTGCGGGAGTTTCATCAGAACAGAGGAGCTCTTCCTCAGTCAATCCTACCTTGCGATATTTATGAAGCTCGTTAGTTACCTGCGCCTTTCGGAAACGCACGAGATTCCTTCCACTGAAACGATTGTCAGAATCCTTAACGGTGAGCTCTTTGAGGCGCAGGGCATTGACAACTTTCTTGAAGAAGATTTTTTTGCATGGATTGTGCGAGAGCCGGCGAGGGCCGAGGGCATTGATCTTTCAAGAAAACTAATCTTCGAGCTTGCGAGCTATGATCTCAGCGCTCTTGCGGAAGACGTTCTGAAATCCCTTCATCAGGAAGTCGCTGCCCCTCCGGGGCGGGCTCACCTTGAAGGACACTATACGCCCGACTGGCTCGCACAGAGGGTGCAGGAGCGTATGTTGAAGGACAATCCCGTCGCCTCGGTCCTTGACCCGTGTTGTGGTTCAGGGACATTCCTTTACACAACTATCAGATACAAAAAGCGGCTGCTTGGAAGCACCCTTGAAACTCTTGATCACATTATCCGCAATGTGGTGGGTATCGATGTTCACCCCCTCGCTGTCATTACCGCAAAGACCAACTATCTTCTCGCTTTGGGGGACCTCCTTAAGGACAGGGGATCACAGCGGGTCCAGATCCCGGTTTATCTTGCCGATGCCATCAACCCGCCTGAAGACAAGTTACCCCGCACTCTCCTGACGAGTGTGCCGTGCTATCAAGCAGCGCTAGGCGAGAAGCCGGTCTATATCCCCGATACCATCATGCGCGATGCGGCAACATACGACAATGTAATAGAGTGGACGGGCAAGTTTGCGCGACACAGCGCCGGCACCGCATCAACAACGCCCCAGGAGTATGAAAAGTTTCTCCGGCAGCATGTCCCGCACCTGCCGGAGAAGAGCACGATTGACATGCTCTTCTCTGCCGCCATGGTGATGAAAGAGCTCATCGAGGAAGAAAAGGACGGCATATGGGCCTACGTCGTGAAGAATTCGTATAAACCCTTATTTTTGAAGGAGAAGTTTGATGTCGTTATTGGCAATCCTCCATGGTTTTCCTTTCGGGATGTGGACAGAGGGACATATCGGGAGGCATTGAAGGCCATGATTGCGGAAAAATATAAACTTCTGAGCGGACGCGCTGACGTTGACAGGACGAAGATGAGGGCTGCGTTGATAACCCGCATGGAACTGGCGACACTTTATTTTCTCAGGGCTGCGGATCTTTACCTCAAAGACGGGGGCATAATTGGATTTGTAATGCCGAGGAGTGTCTTTACCGGAGCTCAGCACGATGTCTTTAGAACACAAGGGTATTCGATCAGGCTAGGACAGAGAGAATTCTGGGACCTGGAGAAGGTCAACCCTCTGTTTGACGTGCCGGCTTGCGTGGTCATGGCTAAAAAGGGAATATTGACTTCCCCTCCGTACAAGGCCGAATTTATCGCGGGATTCGTTGAAAGGAGTGCCGGGCTTCCCGATGCAGAAAAAACGCTGACGGTTGCTCAAGGAAGGCTCTATTTGGCCGTTGAAGGGCAACGAAGCTTTTTTTCACCGTCACAGGATGGGTGCCTTCAGGACCGGAAAAGTCCCTATCACTCGATGTTTAAACGGGGAGCGACAATAGTGCCGCGTAATTTCTGGTTTGTTGACATCAAGCCTCATACAATGTTCGGCATAGATCCCTCTGCGCCCTATGTTGAGACATCAAAGGCCGCGGAAAAGACCGCCAAGGCGGCATACAAAGATATTCTTATGAAAGGTACCATTGAGAAGGAGTTTCTATACGCGACCCTCCTCTGCGCCGATATTGTGCCGTTCGGTCACCTGAATTTCAGGCCTATTGTCATGCCATTAGTTCGTGAAGATGAGGGCTACTCGATTATCAAAGAGGGCAGGGCGAGCAAGAAAGGATTTCACCATCTCTCAAGATGGCTTCACACGGCACAAAAAATATGGGATGAAAAGAGGGGAGAAAAGGCCAAGAAGATGGATATTTACCAGAGGCTTGATCGTGTTAAAGGACTCACCGGCCAAAAGCCCCTTAAAAAGTATATCGTCCTATATCTTGCCTCGGCGATGCATCTGTGCGGTTGCGTAATAGAGCAAGAGGCAGTCAGAGTTGAAATCGGCGGCCAAACAGTTGAAATTCAAGGCGTTATCGCAGACCATAAAACCTACATCTTTCAGTCAGATATAAAATCGGAAGTCTATTATCTCTGTGCGATGCTGAATTCGGCGTTAATGGATGAACTTATGAGGCCGCTGCTGCTGCGCGGCCTCCACGGGATCGGAGATATCCATAAGCACGTCTGGGAACTGCCGATACCCATATTTGATCCTTCATCTGAAAAACACGCAGACCTGGCGAGGCTTGGCGAAGGGTGCTCCAAAAAGGTCTCTGGTATTGTTTCTGAAGAGGCTTTCCTAGGATCGATAGGCACCATGAGAAAATCGATCAAATCGATGCTCGGGGATGAGATCAAAGAGATAGACGGTATTGCTAAGAGGATCCTGAGGCTTTGATGCACAAACAGGGCATATCTATCAACTGGGTCGTGTTGAAAGAAAAAAGGTAGGATGTCTCTTTTTGAGGCGTTGTTAAGACATAAATGATACCCGGTGTAATTGAAAATGTTCCACGTGGAACGTCCTTTAGGCATTACTTTTCACAATTTACCTTGTCACAGCCAGTATTCAGGGTACCTTCTGGTAGAGGACAGGTTATTGA
This sequence comes from Dissulfurispiraceae bacterium, assembly GCA_052146665.1. Lineage (GTDB taxonomy): Bacteria > Nitrospirota > Thermodesulfovibrionia > Thermodesulfovibrionales > Dissulfurispiraceae > JBKQMP01. The sequence goes on along the minus strand of JBKQMP010000030.1, from coordinate 9,248 downwards.
CAATAAGGGCGACAATCAAGAGGACGAGTGCGCCGAGGCCGGCTGGCACGAAGGCGTAGAGAAATCCGAGATTGTGTATCTTTTGTCCGCCAATGACAGCAATCAGCGCAGTTGCCCCCCCTGGCGGATGGAGCGTTTTTGTGACAAACATAGCGGCAATGGAGAGTGAAACCGCGAGGGCAGCCGACAGCCATATCGTCCTGCCCAGGAAGAGATAGCACGCAACGCCGATCAGGCCTGAGACGATATGGCCACCAATGAGATTGCGCGGCTGTGCAAGAGGACTTTTAATTGCGCCGAACACGAGAACCGCAGAAGCTCCAAAGGATCCTATTAGAAAGACGAGGTCCTCTGGTTCAAAATACGCGGAGGAAATGTAGCTGCAAAGACCTATTCCGATTGCAGAGCCAAGCCATGACCAGAAGACCTCTGCAAGGTTAACACCGGGAGGGCTCTTTGCATACCCTTTCATTTTCAACAGATATTCCTTAAGACTCATTTTTTCCCCATCATACCGACTATATCCGCCCTGGAAATAATCCCTATGAGCCTGCCTTCATCATCCACCACAGGTAGTCGCTTGATTTTCTTTTCATTGAGGATTCGCGCCGCTTCCCTTGTGTCCTCGTCAGGCCGAATGGTTGTGGCTGGGGATGTCATGATGGCAATGACCTTGCTCCCATGTCTGTATGCTGGAGGCGCCTCCCCGAGAATTGACTTCAAAACATCCGCAAATGTATGTTTTTTCTCCTTGCAGCCCATTGCAAGAATGTCAGCCTCCGTGATAATGCCGATGACATGGTTTGCGCCGTCCACCACAGGCAGACCGCTCACCTTGTTCTTAGAAAGGAGTTCCGCGACTGCGTCAAGCTCTAAATCGCTTCCCACCGCAACCACGTTTCTCGTCATTACGTCTCTCACGGGAACTTTTTTCAAGAGTCTTTCTCTCGCGTGTCTGAGGGCGATGGCAAAAATCTTCTTAAGGTCTTCCTCGGTGATGTCAATGTAAGTTCCTAATTCTGTAAGCGCAGCTCTGAGATCCTCTGTAGAAATGTCATTTTCTGGGTTATCCACGGCTTCCCCCCTCAGTGCGTTTGGCCATAAAAAAATTCCATGGGTTGTTCCTGACTTTTGACGACGAGCACGGTAGTCACAAGAGATCAGGATACAAGGAAGATTTTATGGTGAGAACCCGATTTAAGTCAAATGGACAGATTAACCCTGAGACTCTGTTTGAAGGTGAAGTCTATGGTAACATACAAAGAGTGAGCTAAACCTGACCAAGATCAATGAGGATGGCGTGGATTTCACAGTTTTAGACAATAAATTATTTTTTTTGATTAATCACGGAACGTCAAATAAATTTTTTGACATCCTCATGCCCGCATTGTCTGCAAAGGGCTACCTCCTGTTGGCCCCCTACGTCTGTTACCAACTCTGGAAGGGCTATAAGAGTAAAGACGGCTATCTGCAAACGGTCTTTTGGGCTATGGGCATAGCTTTTTTTTCCTTTTTGCTCTCCGACTGGATAGGACAGGAGATGAAAAACTATATACAAAGGCCAAGGCCTTGCACAGCCCTTGAGGGCGTCTGGTTGCTTGCCGGATGTACCTCATCAGGTTCAATGCCTTCTAATCATGCATTCAATTCTTTTGCTTATGCGATCTCATTTTTCTATTTCACCAAACGGCACAATTCTGTTTCTTGGCGTCTTTATCCTGTGCTCCTTGCGAGTTTTGTCGCCATATCGCGGGTGTATGTTGGAGTTCATTACCCGACTGATATTGTGGTCGGCGCCCTGTTGGGTTGCGGGGTGTCCCTCGCCCTGATCTGTTCGCATAAGGTCATTATAAAAAACTACAGGATTAGACCTCACATAACCATCCTTTTCACAGCAATCACGGCAATAAGTCTCTTCAGAATCTACTATATACTGCACGGTCCGTTAGACCTCAGTCCCGACGAAGCCCACTACTGGGAGTGGTCCAGGCGACTGGATCTTAGCTATTACTCAAAGGGACCGATGATTGCATATCTTATTTACTTAGGAACGTCATTGTTCGGGGATAATGTCTTCGGAATACGGATAATGTCGGTGATTTTTGCGGCGCTCAGCAGTATTTACTTGTTCAAACTTGGCAAATTAATGTACAAGGACGAGGATGTGGGATTATACGCAGCCCTCCTGTTGCCGATTATTCCCCTTTTCAGTACTTTTGGGATAATCTTCACCATCGATTCTCCCCTTATTTTTTTCTGGATACTATCATTGTTTCTTTTCTGGAAGGCAGTCACCACTGACGTGACTCACAGTGCAGAATCAGACCTGTCGCATCTGGACGCAGGGCTTATGGCATGGATGCTTCTGGGAATTTCTATCGGGTTAGGCCTCCTCACAAAGTACACTATGGTCTTTTTCTATCTCTGTGGGTTCCTTTTAATGGTTTTTTCGGAAAAAAGATCTCTTTTGAGAACAATTAGACCCTATTTCGCGGTCTTCATAAGCCTACTTGTCTTCAGCCCGGTCATTATTTGGAACATGCAGCATGATTGGGTCACTGTCAGACACACAGCAGGGCAGGCTCATCTTGCAGATGGACTCACGGTGTCATTAAAAAGCTTTGTTGAGTTCATCGGGTCTCAACTAGGGGTGATTACCCCTGTCCTTTTCGGCATCATGCTTTTCGCTCTGATGCGGTTACGAATCTCAAAATTTGCTCTCCAGCATAAAGTGCTGGTCTATTTTTCAGCACCTTTGATTGGCTTCTTTATATTGAAGAGCCTTCAAGGTAAAGTGGAAGCGAACTGGGCCATGCCAGGCTACATAACGGGGATAATGGCCAGTGCGCTCTTCTACGCTAGTAGAAAAGGCAAAACAGCTGAAATGATCAAATTGGCCGGAATCAGCGTTGCGCTGGCAGTCACTGTGGTAAGCTACTATCCTTCCCTCATACGATTACCCGTTAAACTGGATCCAACAGCAAGGTTAAGGGGCTGGACAGGGCTCGGGACAGAGGTAACGAGGATGTATGATTCCATGGGTGACAATGCGAGCGTGCTAATTTTTTCTGATAGCTATCAGGTGGCGAGCGAGTTGGCATTTTATGTTAAAGGACACCCGATAACCTTCTGTATTAATCTTGGCAGGAGGATGAATCAGTACGATCTGTGGCCCGATATGAATGACACAACTAAGAGAATGGAACAGAGGAGGAAAAGCCCGTTGCCTTCCGGCATTGACGGTATTTTTGTTAGGGCAGATAACACCGACATACCCCACGAGGTAGCTGAATCCTTTGATCGAGTTGAGAAAAGAGTATTAAGGGTGTATGATAAAAAAAACCTTTTGAGAGAATACTCTCTGTTCAGTTGTTATAATTTCAAAGGCTTGAAGGAAATAACGCCTGCAACCTACTAGGAGATATAGTGACTATTTCTATAGTTATTCCGCTTTATAACGAAGAGGATAATGTAAGGGCACTGCATGAACGACTAAAGGGTGTGCTTGAGAAACTTCAGGTGGAATATGAGATCATTTATGTTGATGACGGAAGCAATGATGAGACGCTTTCACTCCTTCATGATATCCAGAAAGATGATAAGAATGTTTTAGTGTTGAGCCTGCGGAGAAATTTTGGACAAACGGCGGCTTTTGCCGCAGGGTTTGATTTTGCAAGAGGAGACATCATTATCACAATGGATGGAGACCTCCAGAACGACCCGAACGATATCCCACGACTGATCAAGGCCATGGAGGGATATGATCTTGTGAGCGGTTGGCGGAAGAAACGCAAGGACCCTTTCCTTACCAGGAGGCTACCCTCTGTTATGGCTAATTGGCTGATAAGTAAGGTAACAGGGGTCAGGCTCCATGATTATGGATGCTCACTCAAGGCCTACCGCAGAGAGGTAGTAAAAAATTTGAGGCTCTATGGTGAAATGCACAGGTTCATCCCGGCTATCGCTAGCTGGTATGGGGTGAGAATCGCTGAAATAGAAACGACGCATCATCCAAGACACAAGGGGAAATCGAAGTATGGCATTTCGAGAACAGTGAAGGTGCTTCTGGATCTCATTACCGTAAAATTCTTGCAGAGTTTTTCAACAAAGCCTATTCAGTTCTTTGGTCCTCTCGGCATTATATTCGGCATCGGGGGCATTGGCATATCCCTGTATCTTACCGTTTTAAAGTTATTTAGTGGGATAGATATAGGAGGAAGGCCTCTCCTCCTGTTAGGGGTGCTGTTGATAATCGTGGGAATTCAATTTGTCGGCATGGGCCTGCTTGGAGAGATGATAGTGAGGGTATATCACGAGAGCCAGAAAAAGCCGATATACGCCATAAAGAAGATCCTTGGGCCGGGTAAATAAGACAGCCATTTTTTTGCTTAAGCTCGCCGTAAGTGGCGTCCTCCTTTATTTCCTTATTACAAAGGCGGGCGGCAGAGCTATTATTGCCAATATCAGGCTATCCAATCCCCTTGCTTTCATCGTAGCAGTGGGTATGTATATTCTTGCAACGTTGCTATCATCGCTTAGATGGAAGCTCCTCATTCCAAGCAACGTGGAGACAAGCAAACTCTTCGGTATGTATATGATAGGAGCTTTCTTTAACAACTATCTGCCTGGTATTATCGGCGGAGACGGAGTGAAGGCGTATTACTTAAGCAGAGAATTAAAGGCTCATGGCTCATTACCGGGACATTACGATATTGAAAAAAAAGGAAAGTATCGGACTCTGGATAAACTGATCCTCCATGAGAACATAGTTTCAATTGCTTCTGTTTTCATGGACAGGTACATCGGCATCAGTGCCCTTCTTTCTATCAGCATGATTGCCTTCCCGTTCAGTCTTAAGTATCTTGAGGGAGCGTCCCTAAAATGGCCTTTCGTTTGGTTCATCCCCTCAAGTTTTATTGTCTTTGTGGTGGGCAGCATAGTTGTTTATAGATTCAGAATTGGAAAGAGGCTCCAGCTTCTTTACAGGCTATATGAGTATCTTGACCTCTACCGGACTCAAAAGGAGATCCTCTCTAAAGCCTTTGCGTACTCACTGGCGATCCAATTGTTAGGAATACTAGCAGTGTATGTCCTGTCAAAGGGTATGTCTTTGGATGTATCGTTGCTTTCAGTCATTGTTTTTGTCCCTATCATAATCCTCATTTCTTTTATACCGATCTCCATCTCGGGCATAGGCTTGAGAGAAGGCTCCTTTGTGTTTTTATTTGGGACTATGGGGATCTCTCCCCATCACTCCTTGACGCTGTCGCTTCTCTGGTTCCTGTCTGTTGTTGTTGCCAGCCTTTGGGGATTTGCAGAATACCTCCGTTTTAAGGTGTCCGAGAGCAAGCCCAAGTAAAGTTTTCTTAATCCAATTAGTAGCCTTCGAGCGTGTTCTATAAAAGTCAGTATCGGCGACCGTAAAGCTTTAATGATATAATAAAAAATGTTTAGAGAACACGATTTTGATGTCATCGTCATTGGAGCTGGGCACGCTGGATGTGAGGCATCCCTTGCTTCCTCGCGCCTCGGATTGGAGACCTGCCTTTTCACTATTAATTTAGACACCATTGCACAGCTTTCCTGTAATCCCGCGATTGGAGGGCTTGCGAAGGGGCACATTGTACGAGAGATAGATGCTCTTGGTGGTGAGATGGCAAAGGTTACCGATCAGTCAGGCATCCAGTTCAGGATTCTTAACCTTTCAAAGGGACCTGCTGTCTGGTCATTAAGAGCTCAGGCGGACAGGGTTCTCTACAGACACAATATGCGGCATTCACTCGAAGGGCAAGACCACCTGACAATAAAACAGGGCATGGTTGAAAGACTGGTAGTTGAAAACGGGACAGTGAAGGGCGTCATTACATCACTTGGCGTTTTATATGGGGCGAGGGCTGTTGTTGTGACGACTGGCACATTTCTAAAGGGGCTTATTCATATAGGACTAGAGAACTTTCAGGCAGGAAGAGCCGGCGAATTCCCCTCCATTGGTCTTTCAGATTCCTTGAACGGTCTGGGGCTAAAGATGGGAAGGTTAAAGACCGGGACTCCTCCCAGGATTGATGCAAGGAGTATCGATTTTTCAAAGACTACTCCGCAGTGGGGCGACGATCCTCCACCCCCATTTTCATACTCAACCCAGAGAATAACAAACCCGCAACTCCCCTGCTATATCACCTATACGAATAGGCAAACCCATGACATAATACTTGGCAACCTTGACCGCTCTCCACTTTATGCTGGTCGCATAAAAGGAGTCGGTGCCAGGTATTGCCCTTCCATAGAAGATAAAGTCGTAAGGTTTTCCGATAAAGACAGACACCAGGTGTTCTTGGAGCCTGAAGGCCTTGAAACAACAGAGTACTATGCTAATGGGATACCCACGAGCCTTCCCTACGACGTACAGGTGCAATTGGTGAGGAGCATTGCGGGGCTTGAACAAGCAGAGATCATGAGACCCGCTTATGCCATAGAATACGACTTTGTTTATCCAACTCAATTAAGACATAGCCTTGAGGTCAAAAGTATAGATGGTTTGTTCCTTGCGGGCCAGATTAATGGAACTTCTGGGTATGAGGAGGCTGCAGCACAAGGGCTTATGGCGGGGGTAAATGCCACCCTGAAGGTAAAAGGTGAAGAACCATTTGTTCTTGGACGTGATGAGGCGTATATTGGAGTATTAATAGACGATTTAGTTACGAGGGGAACACGCGAACCATATCGGATGTTTACCTCTCGTGCTGAATACAGACTGCTTTTGAGGCATGACAATGTGGATTTTAGGCTCATGGAAAAGGGCCACTGCATTGGGCTTTTAGGGAAAGAGGTGTATGAACAGTTCATACAGAGAAGAAAGGTATTTTCACTTGAGATGGAAAGACTTAACAAAGAGCGGCTGAAACCTTCTGAAGCTGTCAATAATTATCTCTCTTCCCTTGGCACTGCGCTTCTAAATGAGGATACCGCCCTCGACAAGCTTCTGAAGAGACCCGAGATAAACTATAGTTTTATCCAACTCTTTTCCCCCCCGTCTGTTGAATTAACCAAGGACATAAAGCAATTATTAGAGATCAGCATTAAGTATGAGGGGTATATCCACAAACAGATAGAACTGGTTGAGAGAATGAAAAAACTCGAGGCAAAAAAGATTCCTCTCGGCTTGGATTACAAGTCGATTCCCGGATTGTCCAGGGAGGTTGTGGAAAAGCTTTTGGAGGTGCAGCCAGAAACCATAGGGCAGGCGAACAGGATCCCCGGCATCACCCCTTCTGCGGTAGCATTACTCTTGGTAGCGGCACAGAAACATTGGAAAAAGAACTCTTGACATTGGGTATGCGGGAACTCGGCATCGAGCCCACCCATTCGAGGATTGAACTTTTTAGTGGGTTCATGTACGAACTGAAAAAATGGAACAGGACGCACAATCTCACGGCCTTAAAGAAGGATGAGGACATAATTGTAAAGCATTTCATCGATTCTCTCGTGTATTTGCAAGTTATTCCTCAACATGATTTGTCGCATTCGAGAAAGCTTATCAAGCTGTGTGATATTGGAAGCGGCGCAGGTTTTCCGGGTATTCCGATAGCTATTGTCAGACCAGACCTTGACATCACCTTGGTAGAATCGTCCAAAAAGAAGGCAGCTTTTTTGAGACACATCAAACGGTCCCTTCCACTCGGTAATATATCGGTGCTTGAATCGAGAGTGGAAGATGTGGGAGTAGGGCTCTTTGATATTGCGCTAACCAGGGCTCTTTTCAACACCCATGATTTGATGAAGAAAGCAGCGCATGTCATAAAAAAAGACGGATTCATTGTGCTAAGCAAAGGGCCAAAGTTTAGTGAAGAGATGAAAGTGTTTGCTGGGAATATGAAAGTGGAAGTAGTTAAGGTTGAGCTATCTTCGGTATCCTTGCAGAGAAATATAATTAAGATTGCCTACGGATAAATAGACAAAACGTCTTTAGGCCTAAGAAAGTTTATAGAAGTCAACAGCAGAATTTCGGTCTAACTTTATCAATGTATACCAATGCCTCTCTCATTTTATCATAGAGAAAATCATAGAAGACGAAGGATTCCGACCTTGCCCCTCTATCATTAATCTGACTGCGCCAGATTTGAGCACAAAAAAATGACAACTTATTGAGAAATAAGCTTGATTACTGTCACCTCAGGCGGAGCAAGGACGCGAATTGGAGGACCCCATGTCCCTGACCCCCTGCTCACATATAAAGCGGAACCTCTCGGCAATGTGGCAAAACCAGCATAATGAGGGTAGTAGAGTTTTGTGGCGAGTGTAAAAGGGAAAATCTGCCCCTTATGCACATGCCCAGACAATTGTAGATCAAAAAAGCCTAAGGAATGCTCATCCACAATCGGCCTATGTTTCAATAGCAAGGTAAAGTTCTCTCTGGGGAGACCTGACAGTAGCTCCTTTTCCCTTACGTCGTTTAATGGGCTATAATATTCTACCGCCGGGTCATCCACTCCCGCAATATTGATAAGTCCGGCCACAGTGATCCCCTTGCCCCTCAGGGGAGTGAAGCCTGCCCTCTTAATGAAGTCGAGAGACTGATCGAGACCGGCATAAAACTCGTGGTTACCCGTTACCGCAAACTTGCCGAATCTTGGACTAATCTCATTGAAAGCTTCAGCAATTTCATGAAGGCCATTGATCTGTCCGTCCACAAGGTCTCCCGTGACCACCAAGAGATCGGGACGTGCCTCTTTGACCCTATCGAGGATCATGCTTAATCTTTCTTCCCTTACCATCAGGCCGAGGTGAACATCGGAAATCTGCACAACGGTAAGACTTTCTATCTCCTTAGGGAGCTTGGAAGTCTTTAACACTACCGTTTCAGCGCGGATATCCCTTGCCTCAAAATAGCCGTATGTGGCTATAGCAAGAGACAACAGGAGCGGTATAAGAAAAGCATACCTTGCCGAAAAGATTAAGATAGATAGATCTTTGTGCGTAATAGCGGTGACCAGATATAAAGTGAAACGATAAATATCGATGCATATTGAAGCAGAAACAAACAGGAATATCAAGGCCATCCAAGTATAACCGCAATAGGCAAGCCTCCTGGCAAAAAGCTCCAACCCATATTTTTCAGCTACCCTGACAATAAAGGGGGACAGGATCATTATCATCATAAAAATACATACGAGAATGCCCGCCTTGACGTCAAAAGCCAGTACGGTTTTTACCTTCATAAACGCATAGGCATGCAAAAGGCTGTAAACCAC
>JBKQMP010000029.1:0-10873 GCA_052146665.1 Dissulfurispiraceae bacterium | reverse complement strand
CTGGTTCACAAAAAATGGATACGTTCAGAACTGAGGATTGGGTGCAGTTTGTGAAAGTAAAAAGAGAGAGGGATGAAGGAAAAAGTTAAGGATCGAGAACGAGAGATGAGAGGGCAGAGCAGGGCGCAGAAACCGATGCGGATTACCTTGAATTTGATGAAAAGTTGGCAACTTTGCAAGGTTCATCTGCGGCATCATAGTGATCGAGCAAGGATACTTACCCTTGCATAGTACGAAGTCAAGCCAAAAATTGTACAATTTGGCCCTTTTGACTGGAGCAGCATCTTTTTCATTTTTCCCCCAAGATCAAGATATTCAGAGAAAGCATGCCACTTCTAAAACGCGGAAACACTATTTTCTGCCACCAATGGATCGGAAAAGCGATGCACGTTCTTTTCCGAGGACTATCGAGGTTGGTATATAGTGTGGCAAGAAGAGACAGAATGGGCAATCTTCATATAAAGGTGTTAACCTTATAGGCAGTAGTTGTGAAGGAAAGTTACACTTTGTCAGGCTTGTAGTCTTATTGCCGAGACTGTTAAAAAAAAGGCTGGGGCGCAGAGAACGGAGACGGTCAAGAGGAAGGCGTTCAAAGCTCTTACCGTGCATTGCGGTGAAGAGGTAGGAAAAACTACGGCATAGTGTAAAGAGACAGTGATTTTTGCACTGCCGGCAAACGGAAGCTCATAGCTGATTCGAAAGATGTAGGAGCTAAAATACTCATGCTCGAGGTGTCGACAAAGAGATCATTGCTCAGTGCAGGACGACCAGCATCTCTTCAAGAGAATTGGAAGAGTCTCGCGGGTTCATGGCAGTACGACAGATGAAAAAACACAATTAAGGAAGCAAACGGGTCTATTTAATATGCGCTTTCCAGTGTCTCTCTATTCATCGATAACGGCTTCCCTTGCAAGGAATCTTCTCAGGGGACGGAAGCGATCACCGTTGGTCTTAATGCTTGAACCCACTCACCGATGCAACCTTGCCTGCGCAGGCTGCGATAGAATCAGGCTCTATAGCAGGGAACAAGACGCTGATCTATCTCTGCAAGAATGCATTGATTCGGCGCTTGAAGCGGATGCACCCGTGGTCACAGTTACTGGAGGCGAACCCCTCCTGTATCCTGATATAAAGGGCCTTCTGGCTGAACTCCTCAGGTTGAAGAAATATGTCTACCTTTGCACAAATGGGCTTCTTGCAACTTCTTTCGTTGAGGAGTTCGAGCCACATCCAAGGCTTACCCTGAACTTTCATCTTGACGGCATGAAAGAAACTCACGACTCAATTGTCGGCAAAGAGGGAACATTCAACAGGGCTATCGAAGCCATCAAGAAAGCCAAGGGCCGGGGCTTCAGGGTAAGCACAAATACGTCTGTTTATAAGAATACTGACCTCAGAGAACTGGAGAGTCTGTTTGAAATGCTTAAAGACATTAATGTTGACGGTATTCTCATAGCTCCTGCCTTCAGCTATGAAAGTGTTACAGACAACATCTTCTTGAAAAAATCTGAAATAAAGGAAAAGTTCAGAAACATGGAGGGCTTTGATGAAAAATTTCCCTTCATGAGCTCGCCGATCTATCTGGATTTCTTGAAAGGTAAACGGGAGATGCAATGCACTCCATGGGGAAACCCGACTCGCAATCCTCTCGGATGGAAGTCCCCGTGTTATTTGATAACGGACAAATATTACTCATCATACAGCGAGATGATGGAAAAAACACCCTGGGACAGGTATGAATCGGGTACGGATCCTCGGTGTGAGAACTGCATGGTTCACAGCGGATATGAGGCTACAGCGATGAGACAAGCATTCTCGAATGTCGGCGACCTGATAAGACTCATCATCTGGAATGCGAAAAAAACCTGATGGATTCCTTTGGTACACTCTTTTTTCATACAATCCTTCTACGCCCTTACGTCTTTATCTTCTTTCTCATCTATCTGTTGGCATGTTCACTGCATTTAGGATTAAAGAGGGCTTTCTGCTTCTGCATAGCGGGATATTTCCTTACTTGGTTGTCTGAATACTCATCCATCCATAACGGCATTCCTTACGGCCATTATTATTATATTGAGCAAACTAGGGGCGAGGAGTTTTGGGTTTTCGGAGTCCCGTTTATGGATTCGATAAGTTATGTATTCCTAGCCTATGCCAGTTACTCGATGGCCTTGATGACCGTTTCACCGGTCCTGCGTTGGAAGAGAGTCCTCTATCTTCTGGAGACACGAGACATCAGGGGTTCGGTTGCAGTGAGAGTTTTAGGTGCTCTCTTTATGGTCTACCTTGATATCATAATTGATCCGGTTGCGCTCCAAGGCGATCGATGGTTTCTCGGCCTGCTCTATAGGTATCCGGAAGGAGGCGTCTACTTCGGCGTTCCTATAACGAATTTCATCGGTTGGCTTTTTGTGGGATTTTCCCTGATATATGTATTACAGAAACTCGACAGGTATCTCGACTCGAGAAAGACGAGAGACTATTTCGGCTACAATTATCCCTGGAGATATCTTGTCGGACCCGTGTTATATCTCGCCGTAGTAGCCTTTAATTTGTCAGTGACCTTCTTTATTCACGACTATACTCTGGGATGGACGGGTATCTTTATCTTCTTCCTTCCCTCTGTTCTTTTTTACTTCATTATCAAAGCAAAACTTTCTCACGATAGTAATCACAACAGAGACTTGGATTCCCACACCAGAGATTTCCCAGATGTCATAGTCCCCGTCTCACAGTGAACGGAAAACCATTGTAGTCCGAGACAGTATCCTTTAGTCTTAAGCTAGAGTTTCATGGACTAACAATAAGGCGAGGTGTTTCTTTAGAGCAATTAAAGACGTCAGCTTGATTGTTAGTCAACCCCTTCGCGATTGCAGGTTAGTTCAATTAAATATGGCTTTAGTCATAACACAATAGAACCCATTTAAGCTGACGGCAGATCATTGATTGACAGTGTCTCTGACAAACTTCTTTCGTTTAGTCCTGAGCCGCAGATACTCTTGCCTCTCGGCATAAACGTAAGCGCTCATTTCTGTCAAATGCAGCCCGGCGACTGATTCTAACACCATAACAGAGTTCCACGGGTTTACCCGTGGGTGAATGTTGCCCGGAGCGAAGCGGAGGCTTTCCGGCGCAGCCGGTCAAGCGAAGCTTGCACTCCGCCGAAGTACCACGGGCTTGCCCGTGGGTATCTATTCTTAGTTCGTGGGTAATAGGTGCTTAAGCACCTATTACCCGTTCATTAATGCTAGGGCAAACAGAGAATGCGCCTCTCACTTCCCGCTGCCAAGCGATTGTCTTATACCAGGCTACGCGCCTCGCATCAGGGCAAGACTGTGAATGTATACGAAGGCGTGGAACCTCCCTTTGTCTTGACAGTCACATTGTAGACACCTGGGGATAACGGCCTTGTCTTCTTTGCCTTTGTTGCCTGTGCGTTGACGTTGCAATAAATATAGTTATCCGACCAGTAAAGTATAGTGGCGTTTTGTGAAACGCTTTGGTTACCCATCGTCACCTTCCCTTTTTTCTTGCCAAAGCCAGAACCCGTAATAGAAAAAGCTGAACCAGCCTTTCCCTCCGGTGGGAAGATGCCTTGGCGACCCGTAAGCTGCACCAACTCCCATCCGCCATCTTGGTTATCCGGGGTATTTACCGAAAGGTTCATAGGGTTGGCCATTCCGGCATAAAGCCCCGTTGTTGTTGAGAGCAAATTACGGACACCGTAGTTCGTGTAGTTCCCGATCCCGTTAAGACTCTCGGCGATAGCAGGGATGTCAGCCGGAAGGAAGCGATAGAGGTCACCTCCTGGGTTGGAGGGATCAGACGAGACGAGAAAACCGGAATCCATAGTACCGACAAAGAGCTGACCGTCGTGGATTGCCATAGACCATATGTAGTTGTTAAAGATGTTGTTCAGCCCTGAACTGCCGTATCTAGGGGATTGGTTCATATTGTTTGACGTATTAACCCAGGTGCCCGTCGGGAGTGTGCCCGGCGGTAGCGGTTGTGCAAGCGGCTCGCCGGGGCCGGGATGATAAACCGGCAGATCAGTTTCTCCATAGAGCAGTTGCACGCTTGGATTTGCGGTGTCGAACCCCTTGCTCCGGAAGATACTGCCAGCTCTCCATGTATTATACTCCACCTGTTGATTAGCTGGGTCATAGGGATTCAAATTACCGCCATATATCCTCTCAAAGATTTCAAAGGAAACGAGGGGTACGTGCATAGAGCTCCAATAAAGGTAGCCGTTGAAGGAGGCCAAGGGTCCTCCACCATATGTGTAGGCTATCAAAGGATCCGGCTCGTATTGGCTAAACTGCCAAACTTTGCTCCAGTGGCTGGCATTCGCTGAGGTGAGGCCGCCAGCAGGAATCGGCGGGCTCATCCAGAGGCCAGCCACAACCGGGGAAGATGTGCTGGTTGGCCAAGTCGCCGCATAGAGGAGTCCATTGTGTTCGACCAGGTCTGACCCTTCCGAATCCAAATTGCCCACTACCTCCAAATCGATCATGATATTGTGGTTGGTGGCATAGTTGGGGTCGAGCGTATAGCCGTCCCAGCGAAGGACGCTACCGCCTCCCCCGGTATTCTCCACTGCCGTGTAAAGCACACCATTATAAGATACCCAGTGTCTAATATCGCTGTAATTTGGCAGGTACTCGTATCCGATGAAAGCAGTCGTAGAGGGATTGAATGCGAAGATGTAGAGACCTCCCGCAGCGCTCAATGCAGGACCAGCCAGCAACACCACATCCCCCAGCACTGGATCCGTCAGGGCCCCGGCGGAGCGGAAACCAACAACCAAGCTCATTAATGATGTTAGGCCTTGAGTTTTTGTTACATTGAGCGGATTTGTACCGCTGACGGATTGGGTCGGGTCATAGAGCCATATTTGGGGTGGCCGCCAGTCTGTTTCACCGGGGGGTAACCCGACACTTAATCCCCATTTGCCAGAACCGAGTTCACAAACATAAGCGTCAGTTGCGTTTCCCGTGGTCCATCCGAGATAGGCTCCCTCAACTAAGCACTGAGTGTTAGCCATTGTTCCCCACCAAATGTAATTACCAGACTGGGTCAGTCCCCAGACATAGGACGCGTTCACTTTTGGCTGGCCCGATGGCTGGTTACCACAAAGCGGCAGATATAACGCAGACGTGGGAACGTTATACGAACTACCTAAGCCATAATAGCATTCGTCGGGCAGAGCGCCTCTCACCAAGGTCCGATTATAGACAGCAAAATTCTCATCCACCAGGGTTACGCTTGCAGTTGCAGGCAGAGTGGATAGTAAAAGAAGACAGCCGGTCATAAAAGCTACGATGATACGCATTATGTACCTCCTTTAAGCTTTGTTGTACAAGACTCAAATCGAACAGCTGTTAGGAAGTGCGGAGTTCGATGCTCAATGAAGCTCTGACGTGCCCATTCTTCTTTGTTCGAAGAGCTAACAAGCACCTAAAAAAGCCGAACATACCTAAGATTCCCCTTCGGCAATTCGGCCATCTTATTTTTACAATAAGACCCGGAACTTTCCGCCCCTTCCTCACAGAATAGTTTGGCTTTGTCGGGATTATGCTAATGTAATAAATACCACACTGCAGCCATCACGTCCAATAAGTATTTTTAATATATATATATAAAGATGACTCATCATTAACCTGCGCCGTGTCATGAAAACGCAGGCATGATAGTGAATTGCATTGAGCACTGCGAAGAAAACATGGTTAATGCAATGCCAGGTGAGCCGGGAGGGAAGACAGCATGTTACGTGAGCTCTGGAATGCTGTTACTTCATACATCGCCGTTGCCGGGGTCAATGCATTATTCTCAGGACACCAAGACCTTTGGCCCTTATGTCCTCTGCGCCCGCGTGTGAGATCGAAAATATACCACATCCGATCAAGGAAAACGACGACATCATATGCTGGCTTGAATAGTCGAGAGCCTGACCATTATGTTATCTATAGTGAGCATGAAGTACTGCGTTTCCTGTGTCTGGAACCTTTATTTCATATAACGTGGCAGTGCACATAATAAGAAGTCCACACCAACACCTTTTTTTCGTGACCGCTCAGTTCTTCCCGAAACTTTACGGATTTCCAACGCACTGACATATCAATCAAATTGACGGAATGATATAGTCTTTATTTTCTCCCCCCGTCTAGTGCTAGAAGCTAGTCCGCCTTTGAATTCTCTGTTCTTGGAATCATTCGATAAACGGGCTCAGGAGTGATCCTCCTCTGGCTTGATTGGCGTTGAGGGCTGAGTCGAGCTTGAGGCGGGAGCCTTTGCCGAGATGTCGCTCGAAGATGTCGCTGTAAGTGCCGACAGCCGCGAGCACTCGGCGCTGCCATTCTTTGTCTAGACCCAACTCTGGCGCTGCGATAGGCATTGCCCCCGCACCGCCCGCGTACCAATGTGTTTCCTGCCTCTCGGCGCTGATCAGCGTGTCCACCGTCCAGGCAACGATTGCGGACCACTGCGCGTCGTTGGTTCCCGTGGCGGCCATGATGGGGAAGACCGACAGCTGCTCTGGGAGGAAACGGCTGGACAGCCGGTTCACACCCGGGTCAAGGCGTGTAGCGGCGAGGGTAGTAAGCTCGCCGGCGATGGCATGGCAACGCTGCACGTTATACGCATCGTTCATTTCGCCATCTTCGGAATAAGGCATACGGAGCCAGTTTTTGTGCAGCGCATCGAAGTAAGCATTGACGCTCCGCTCCGTAAAGCTACCGATCATAAAGCACATAGTGCTGCCAGCAAGGTCGCTGACGTGGTGTGCGGGAGAGTTGGACGGCACCATTACAGCATGGCTTTCCACAAAGACGGTGGGACCTGGCACTACCTTGCCCGCGAGCTTGTGCGCGTTGATCTCGGAACCTGTGAGAAAGTAAACGTCGTCCTCCTGGTTCCGCACGGCATCAAATTGCTTCGGAGACTCATACTGATGGTATTCGATGCGATCCGCGGATCCGAGCACCGCAGCTGCGACACCCCGGCAGATGTCAACGTTGAGGCCTACCCACCGTCCTTGGTCGCCCGTACTGGCCAGGCCGGGACGCTCCACACTGCCGCAGCGGACAACGCCGCGCGCCTTAACGCGTTCGATAACGGAACCCGCCTTAGCGATGGAGAGCGAGCAGCATACGGTGAACATAACGAGCAAAACTGACAGTAACCGCATGAACATCCTCCTCTCAAAATATCGAAAAAAATTGTGGGCTAACAAACAACTCGGCCCACTGATGGGGCGCGGGTGATGCCCCATCATCTTGTCACAGCTTCAATTTATCACTTCAGTTTAGCGCCGGGTAGGTGCTCGGCAGCGGGTTAAAGCCTGCCGGAGGGCTGTAGTCTTGGCTCTGCCCTTCCGGGGTGATCGGGGTGATCCCTATCGCTTGGCAGCCGTGGCCACCGTAGTGCGGCAGTGTGGTCACGACGCTGTCCGGGATCATCGCCATTGAGGCAGGCACCGGCTTTGAGGCGTGCATTAGGCGCATGGGATCGAAGCCCGACAACAGACTATCGGTGATTGGCGAGTTGATGTCACGGGGCCCCAGATAACGCTGCTCGAATCCAGACGGGCCGAACGCGTTGAATTCAGGGGAGTTGCCGTCTTGCAGCGCCTTGGCCTCATCGGGTAGGCTGGCGAGTGGGGGCAGGCCGAAAATGTCGTTGATCGTCTCGATTATCGCGTTATGATCGCCTTCAGCGTGCGATACATATTGAGTCTTTGCATACGGTGAGATCAGAATCAGGGGCACCCGGATTCCGCGAGAAAGCGGCAGGCCGTCCGGTCCGTAGGAGAGGATGCGAGGGGGCACGTGGTCATAAAAACCGTCGGACTCATCGTAGGTGATGATGATTGCGCTCTTATCCCAGAGGTCTGGCTTTGCCGCAATGGCGTTGATCACGCGGGCTGCCATCGCCTCGCTGATCTGCCGGTCGCTATAGCTCGGGTGGTCATCGTCCCCGATCTTCGCCGCGTTAATCGCGGTCACCTCAGCTGAAGGAGTAGACGAAAGAAGTGGCGGCTTCAGGCCCATCTGATTCGTGTAGCCGCCGCGGATATAAAACACGCCGCCGTTGGGCAGAGCATTTTTCGCCGTGTCAGTGAAGAAGTCCGTCATCCCGCGGAAGTTCTGACGAAGCGGCGGAGTGTTGGCGAGGTAACCAAAGTACTGCGGTCCCTGATGGTGGCTTACATAAGAATTGTGAGAATCTACTCCATTGATATCGGTTGACTCGAGGTCGTAGCCCTCCTGGTACCAGCGCCAGTTTACGGGCTGGAGATTGAGGCTTTGGATGAACGGGATGTCTTTCCGGATGTCTGGCAGGTCGAAACCTGGGTTCAAATTCCGCCCCATAACGTTATCGACATTACCGCCCTCGAAGGTAAGCGGCAGACTGGCGAAGGTCAGATTCGATGCTATGTTGGTGTTTGCGTAAGATTCTTTGGCTCCTGCTGGCTGCTTGTTGACCGTGGTCGTGTCGAACTGTGAGCCATAGAAGGGCTGCGGGTCATTTACAAGCGGTGGTCCCTGCGTGGTGCCGGTCTGGCCGTTTACACTGTAGGAGGTCCCGTTCGGGCCGTGCTTGACCCACTGCGTTTCACCGGACTGCCCGGCGATCATAGCCACCGCGTTAGGAGTGGAGGGTGTGTCTTCGGTTGCAAAGATATTGTCAAAGATAGTGAAATTGCGTGCCCACTTCCAGAAAAACGGAATAGTGTTGCAGTCAACGTGCGACATGACAAGGCGTGCGAACTGCGTGCCTTTAGCGTTGTTTGCGGCCCCACCGTTATTCGCGAAGCGGTAATACTCATCGTAAGCGAACTTATCCATCTGCGGTACGCCGTTTATTATGTCAAGCTTGGTTGCAAGTCCTGTGTGAGAGTGGTCGACGCTGTCATCGACAGTAGAGTTCTGGTTGGGCCCTATGAGAAACGGCTGAACTTGGACGATGAGTCCGCTGACTTTGTCAATGTAAGTCTGATAAAAGCCCGGTGTGTTTGCGGCAGAACGGGGGTTCGTGCCGTCTGAATAAAGGCCGTTGACACCAGGAAACGTGCCGTACTCGTTATCGAACGAATGGTTTTCGTTGAAGATAACGAAGACGTACTTGATCCGCTGCTGCAGTAATTTTATTAGTTCATTCTGTGACAGACTCGGTACCTGTTGAGATCCGGCAAATGCGGCTGGGATTACCGTTGACAGTAGCAGCGATGCTGTTAAGGCCGTGGCAAGAATAAATTTTACAAATCGTCTCATGTCGCATCTCCTCTTAAAATAAGTGATTTACTTTATTTTTTTGTTGGTAAGCAATTGAATGGATGTTCTGATTCTTCTTCCATTCGCTTTCAATTTCTGCCTGTGCCGCCGACCGGGCGGTTCCACTGACCCGTGGTTTTGCGTCACACGGTTACGCGCCTTTTGGCCTTACTCCGGAGGCTGCAGGTCAGTGAAGCACTCATCCTAAGCATTTAACCGAAACACCATGTCTTTCCTTTCATCTCCCTTTTGGTTTAAGCCTATCGTCTTGACCTGAGAAAATCCTTTCCGGGTACAACAGGCCCTCGATTTGGGTCTATTGTCACTTTTACGGGTCAGCCAAGTATCCATAAAAAAACTCAGACCATATAGATTAATGCAATTATTCTACTCGATTCGGGCTTTTTGGTGCGGCAACGGATTTAGAACTCATCAACCCGGCGGTCAACAGACGACCCATAAAAAACTGGTCAACTTTTTTTGTATCTCTTCTTAGAACTTCTGAACGCTACCCATGTTCCGGCGCGTGAAATTAATCTTGACATTATCCGTGAATCTTTTTGGCTATAAGAACACTGAAAATCTACCCGCGTTGATCTCTCCATCAATTGATGCAATGATAGCATTTCAAATGTGACAGTTTTATGGCTTTCTAGTGACAATTCCATTAATTGTCAAAATACTCTTAACCATTTGAATTTTAATGATTAACTTAATTGTTAAGTAAGCACTCGATAACGCTGTTTTGATAAGTCCAGTGGCGCGAGGAAATCTCACCCCAGCACTCTCACGGAACCAAACGCGATGGTCTCAAATCATTCGCCTCCCAGCATCCAGCGTATTAAGTCTATAAAGGGCTTCGCCCTATTTAACGGCTCTTCCCTCAAATGGTCGGCTATATACAAAAGCTGGATAATATTGCCCTTTCGCTCCAGTTGCATCACGAACCTTCATCTTTAATGCTGGCTACCTCGCCTCTGCGCCCCGCATCGGCACTCTCATTCTCCTAGGATCACTCCTTGAATTTCTCCCTTTGCGTCTGGCCGAAAGGTTCCAACGGTTCACACAAGAGCATGGATCAGATTCACACAGCCTCGATGCCGGAAGCCCTTCAGAAAGTAAACGGGTGTTCTCTGAACTGATCGTGATTTAAAAAAACCACCAGTTTTGATGTATTCTTTTCCCTTCGACACCTCATCGGCGGTTCACTTGGCTCATCTCTCTGAACCTTACCTAACTCGATAGTGTCGACCCTGTCCTTAACGCATGTTACACTGACTCTTAGCCAGTGCCGCTTAATGTGGCTTTAAGCCAGCTCTTCAAGGCGGCCTCGAAGGGGCCCCCTCATCTTTTTGTGCAGCGTCGTGACTCACTTTTTTTGCAAAATTATCAGATTTTTGGCACTGTGGCTTTGATGGTTCTCGGGGTATGACTGACACGTTCAACAGAGAACGGTCAAAGATAGAGGACAGACTGCGGATTCCGGCGATGGCGAACAGTTGTTCCGGGGATGTCGAACACCTGCTTAACCATAGCGAAGCTGGACTGTAAAATCTTACGATTAGTGTTCGCGTTGAGTCAAGTTTGATTTCGTTTTTCTC
>JBKQMP010000028.1:0-7656 GCA_052146665.1 Dissulfurispiraceae bacterium | reverse complement strand
ATCAGATAAGAGATAAAAGTCAACCATTATTTCCAATGCGAATTTGCTTCACAGCGACGTACTATCGAAAGTTGTTTTATTTATAGCGGCTTAGCATAGTTTGGGCCTTTGGTTAAGGAATCGCTGTGTTTTGGTGTCAAGGCAAAATAGAAATGTCCGGTTTTCGGCAAAGCAGAAATGTCCGGTTTATACCGCCACCGTCTGTGGGGATTTTCTCTTGTAGCTATTGATGTCGAATTTCTTCCAGGGATGATTATGAGCGACAACAGTAGGCTTCCTCCTCTTTCTGAGTACAGCCTGTTTCGTTATCTCAGGTCGCCTGCTGATTTAATGATATGCAACAGACTTGTCCTGACTCACTATCCGCATCGCGCCGTTTATCCTCTGTTCAAGGGTCACCTTCTTGCTCATGAGTGACTCATCGATCTGGTAAAGCGTTCCATTATAGGTAATCGTATTGTCGTTCCTCACCGTCCTCTCAGCTCTGATACACAGGATCTTGTCCAGATCAGTCCCTTGAGGGAGAGGGCGATGCAGGTCCTCCTTGCTCACTGCCGCCACCATGAACTTCCTGTTGTAATCAGATAGATACCCCTGTAAGAACCGATTTGCCTCCTCGATGGTGCTGATTCCGCCTAACCGCATCTCCTTGACCAGCCTGTCCTGAAGCGTCCCAAAGAGACGCTCTATGCGTCCCTTTGCCTGGGGACTATGGGCATGGAGCACCTTGTCTCCCAACTCCTTCATCGCCCGCTCAAATTGACTCATCGGTTCAATCCCTTGTAGTTCCTCTTCAACGGTCACCTTGGCGGTAGATTTATAGGTCGTATGCTTGTCCAGGTAAAGGCTCATCGGTATCCCGTACTTCCGTATATACCGTCTGAAGCTGTCCATCGCAGGGATGGTTCCCTCATACTCGTAAAACTTTCCGTATACACGGCCCGTGGCATCATCAATATAGGCCATCAGGACACACCAGGGACCCCGTCCTTCAAACCAGTCATGATGAGAGCCGTCCATTTGTACCAGCTCGCCACAATAGGCCTTCCGCTTCCGCCATTGCCGATGTTGCCTCTTTGTTCTCCTCTTCTGCCATACTCCAGCCTCTATGAGCCACAACCGCAACGTCTCGTCACTGAGCTCTATCCTCTCGTCTCGTGCAAGTTTCTCCACTTCAAGTGTCGGCCCAAACCCCTCGTCTTTTTGTCGATAGAGCCTTAGAATCCTTTCTTTGAGTCTCTCTGGTTTTTTCCTGTTGGATTCCCTTCCACGAGCCCTATGCCCAATGCCTTTGTCTCCTTCACTCTGTATTCGCCTGAGAATCCTTCGTACCTGTTGTTCGCTTAAAGATGCAAGTTCTGCTGCCTTCCTTTGCGTCAACTCCCCTTCCATTACCTTGTGAATAATATGCAATCGCTTCAGATCCCTCTGCCTCATCATTATAATGTCCTTTCCTCCCATACCGCTGCCCTCCATAAAACAACAGTATGGTACCTTTTCTACCGGACATTTCTATTTTGGTAAAAGTTGGACATTTCTAAATTGGCTTGACAACAGTCTTACCGGTGGGTGACTTTTACGGGTGAAAAAGCGTAAAATGTATCCGATGTGACTTTCCCGATGCATTTTATCAAACTGACTTTTCTGATGATGTTAAGAAAGTTAGGCGTGAAGGAAAGTCAGATCTAACTTCTTCGCGGTGGGTCAAGGGTTAGAATCTCTCCAGGCACGTTGGAGTGAGCAGCAGATGTTAATGACTTGCTTGTCGACATATTAATTGCTGTGCGGTTATAATCGCAGTCAAATGGTGGGCGTAGTTCAACGGTTAGAGCACTGGACTGTGGCTCCAGTTGTTGGGGGTTCGAATCCCCTCGCCCACCCTCTTGGATAACAGTTTCTCTCCGTATTGTGTGTCGCGGAACCATAATTTGGCCAAACGGTCAAACTATGGTGTTTTGCATGGGTGGCCAAACTATGGTTCTCGCCCCAGCTAATAATTATGTTCTTTGATGGATAAGAAACCTCCCAAGCGACAAGATATGGTTTATTACACGGGGCGACATGATATGGTATCGTGGAATTCACAACAAAAATGTTTTCCCTAGACTTTATTCCCGTTGTTTTTCAGGACTAATCCGATTCATTCCTAACAACATGCATTGCCCGCCCTATTGTTTTCTCCTTTTCAATTTTCGATGTCTTTTCCGTCATCAGTATTCTCCAGTAATAACCTGCCGTGAATCCTCCGATTGTACCCGCTACAAGAAACACAAAGAGCAGCATGTCTCCCTGATCAGTGTTAATGAGGGGCGCATGTGCCTCCCTGCCATGCTCCTTCGCTATTTTTTGAACGACCGATTCATCTACTCCAGTCCATTTCTCCTGATCGGCACTTGCAATGGACAGGTTAGAGAACATAAACAAGATTACAAGAAATATAACTGTAGCAGCGAGAGTTTTCATATCGCCACCTCTCCAGCCTTTATCACTCTCATTTTTATAAGGAGGTCAGGTCGTCTCTTAGCCAGCAGGACTATTACACCTGCGGTCATTGCACCTTCCAGAATTCCCAGGGGTAGCTGTGTAGGGATGAAGGAAATGGCGATCTTTGTGAAAAGAGGCATGAATGGATCAGCACCTTTTATACCTTCAGCGAGCATAAAAGATGTGCCCAGATAGGTTGCCCAATCGGCAAATAACCCTGCAAAGAAGCCTGCAACCGCCATATTGACCCTCAATACCCTTAATGCCTTGAACGTCCCATATCCTGCAAATGATCCCATCACTCCCATAGAAACAATATTAGCTCCCCACGTGCTCAAACCGCCATGGGAGAGGAAAAGCGCCTGAATAAGGAGGGCCGCTGCGGTAATCAGGATGCTGATGGGGGGACCGAGCAGTATCGCTGACATTCCTGTTCCACAGGGGTGAGAGCATGTCCCTGCTGTCGGAACAGGAATTGGCATACAGGAGATAATAAAGACCATGGCAGTCATAAGACCTACCAGAGGTTTAAAGGAGATATCGGTACTTGATATTTTCTTCAACCGGAATAGCCCATAAGCGACAAATGGTGCAGCTACAGCAAACCATAATACCGCCCAGTTCAAAGGCAGTATGCCTTCTGAGATGTGCATGGCATAGGCGTTTCTTGAGGTGAGTATTAATAAACCCCCTCCTAAAAAACCTAATCGATATAGATGACCTCTTGATGTTGGTCTTTGACCTTTCATAATCATTCTCTCCTTATATTAGTCGTTCGATATATCACGCATTAATAACTCATGCGCACCCGCATGGAATATACCGTGGCCGGACCGCGATCGCGGTTATAGCCTGGATTCAAAATGTACTGAAAATCAGGAGAAACCTGAACATATTTTCCGATCTGAACGCGATAATAGGTTTCGAATATCTGTTCCAGTCCGTAACTCAGATTCCCATCACCCAGCAGCATGCCAAGGCCTCCGGACGCAAGATAAGTTTTGTGCTGGGAAGAAAGTCCATCCACCGCATAGGCAATTCCCCAATGATCTTCGGCACGCTCCCAATGTATTCCGCTTATCTGCACGCCCAGACTTACCTCCCTGTCAACTTCGGTATAGGCAAAAGTCTCATTATTGCCGTCGTTCCAGCCCATGCGGCTAAAGATGCCCGTTTCCCCATCATCCGCTAATGGTTGTTCAAAATTTAGACCAAAACCATATTTGGTACGTCCTGGCTTCTCATCGGCTCTGACATCGGGTGTCGCAGAAGTATCGCGTCCTACGGCTAATGCCTCATCATAGTTACCCATGCGTGCCTGGTTCAAGAAGGTCAGCACGCGTATCACCGTACCGGCCTCATTCGGTTTGAGCGTCAGTTCGAGGTTGCTTCCCTGGGACTTGAATATCTCTGTGTCGAATGTAGCGCCGTTGGCGAAGGTCGGCTCCATATACATGCCGAAAGCCAATCTCCATTTCGGTTGCACCAGGGATGCGACAAATCCATAGCTGTAGCCCCTGGTATCCGCTGCGTAATCCCACGCAGTGTTGTTAATAAACGAATAATTAAGAAACTGGGTACGAGTGTTGTTAGCATACCGGTTCAGGTCGAAATCATCGGCAGCCGACATTTTGCCAGCCTTTATCTCTATGCGCCCTACGGGTTCGTTTCCAGGGAGTTGATCCTGCGCCCGTTCCACCTGTTCGGTATCAGTGGACAATGGATAGAGATAACGCAGATATGCACGCGCCACGTAGGGGCCGCTGCCCAGATCCGCTGATCCTACTCTGATTACGTCGCCGTTTGTATATCCGCCGAGCCCCTGCCCTTTGCTGATTCCGGAGCCCTTGGCCATCTCAACATCAAGATACGCCTGTAATGATGGCGCCAATTGCGAACCGAGATAGACTCCGTATATATGAGTAATATTGTGTCCCAGACCCCCGTCCGTCCTGAAACTGTGGTCTCCTTCGTATGGGCTTCGAAAACCAGGCACGTTTTGGTAGATTCCGTTAAACTGCAGGCCAAGCACTTTAGGCATCCATAATGGCTGATCTTCTGTTTTTTGTTCAGGCTGCCGTTCTGTGGTCGCAGTCTCCACAGGTTTTTTGGGAACCGCAGGCGGATCTTCTGGCTGCTCCGATAGCTCCTTACCAATTTCGGGATGCCGTGTAATAATAAGTTGCATAATATTAAGCAGCTCCTGTTTCGACTTTTGATCGAGATGGTTTCCAGTCACAGGAGACTGGCCGCTATCGGTGTCGGCGTATGCTGGACAAGCAATTATCATTACGAACATCAATCTTGCTGAGATAATAGCTAATTGCTTTAGAATGCCCCGAGACGCCTCACCACGCAGTCTTTCACATTTTTCGCCTGAGTTACCTATAGTGATGATCTTCCATTTTGCAGCCAGGTGCAACTGTTTCATTTTCGCTTGCTCCTGAAAATAAAAAATCCCCAAGGCAAAATGCCCTGAGGATTGCACCCTGATTTACTTTATCCTCTTTCCTTCCAGCCACGGCAAGGAGCGGGTAATGAGTGAAAGGTTGAGTGGAAAACGGAGGGTATTCTATAGGATTGCTTGAATGATCTCCCGTCACCAGCAACGTATCACTGAGTCTCACAGGCAGGTCTTCTGGCTCTCGGATCTTCCTACTTGCCGGCCTTCCCAGAGTTTACCTCCAGTGGCTCAGTCGGCTTTCGTCCCCGATTACAGCGGCGGGCCCGCTCCCGAATCGGCGTTTCCGCCCCACGGGATTCCCTATTAATCCTTACGGCACCTGAGATTGTCTTTTATAAACCTTCAGTGGACCTTTTGTCAACTTAGTGAATTGCTCACCGGACAATCTATACAAGAGTCAATCGTCTGGCGTTTTCAACATGTCGACAAGCACCCGAGCGTAAGTTTTGAGACGCCAATAATTCTTGCAAGTGTTATAGTAGAAGACATAAGAAGCCGCTTCCAGAAATAGTGCACCGGAGATGGTAATCTATGAAAACGATTTTGATCATATTGGCGACGTTAGTTTGGTCCACTGTGTGTTGTGCGGAAGATCAAAAAATCTATACTAATCAAGATTTAAAAAAATATGGTTCAGATTCCGAAAAAAAACCTGAGAAGGGGATTGGAAGTTTTTGTGATATTTTTTGGACAAAATGGGAAAAATGTGACCAAAACGATTTAAAGTGTAAGCTTTACTTTATCAAGCAATACGACGATTGTATAAATCCTCCCGTAAAAGTAAGAGTTGTTCCCTAAAAATAGAGAGACAAACTTTCCTGTAACTTTTGCCTGTATCGCAGAGCAAAAATTGGCGCGGACGAGAGGTCATGGTTCATTGCATAGTGTGTCGCGGAAGCATAAATTGTGGCAAACGACAGATTATGCTTCCGATCAATTCTTGGAATCATCTGTTTTGTTGCTGACCGAGAGGCAGGGGGTCCGATTTACAATTTGAAACCTCTGAGCCTCTTTACTGTTGTTTTCTCGTCACTTTATTTATTCAATTGTTTGTTTTTATCTTCATAGCTTACCATCTCGTAGTTGACCTCATCAGGATGACGATGTGAGACCATGAATTCATGCGCATGTATCCAGTGAATAATATTGAATGGCGCTGGATCATTTTTCGGTAAAGGATAATACTGGGAGGCTGGATTACTGAACTGGTCGTCTAATATAAGAATTCTCGTTGGACTCAAAGGGAAAGTAATAATTGTGCCATTTGTAGCGAGTCCGAATAGTTGTCGCTCTGGGTGGAATACTGTCACTGGTTTGTCTGTGGTAATGAAACAAGGTCTCTCCGAAACAATTATTGACCACCTCTTCTTCATAAGAAGGCTTGCTGTTTCGATAGCACTGCGTTCAATCTGATCAACAAAGGATTGATGGCGATCGTATTCAGTTGGATGTTGAAATTTGAACCATCCAGATGTATCAAATGGGAAAACACCGGTCGGGGTTTTCATATGGCTTATATTTGGCTCCCCTGAATCGTTCTTTGAAATGCTATTAAAGAAGGCTGTCAATTGGTCTCGTATCTCCCTATATTCATCTAACTGGCTAGGATGTCGAAGCAGCAGTGTGGAAATAAACAGCGAAAGCCCTTTTCGCACCCCTATTGCATCGAGATCAACATAACCACGAGCGATGCGTGGCCAAAAGGCCGCGACAGTTGATTCAAGATGAGCAAGCTTATCTTCGATCTTCCAGCTACGCTCACCCTTTTCGTTTTTCGGAGAATACAGGTATCGTTTTGAGGCTATACCAGTGATGCTTACTTTTTGAGGGTCGCCTTCGTGTCTTGAAAATATCCATGCTTGGGGATTCTTGTTAGCTGTCGTTTCGGGGATTGCAAACTCTTTAAAATAAAACTTTGATACCCAGTGCTGCTTGATAGATTTCGATGATTGCTTCTTCTGTTTACTCATACAATTATAGTTTAACCCACAGTCGCCATCTTTAGCATTTATGACATTCAGCAAGAATAACTATCCGCATCGCACATAATAAATTCCAACTGGCTTGTATTCCTTATTTGTTTTATAAAGACCCCCATAATATTCAATCGCAGTAATTAGTCGAGTCGCATTTTTCGATGGGTATAACACTAGGAAAGAGATCACTTTGCCAACTTTGATGAAATTACTTCCCTACAGATTCTGCTGCAGGCAATTTGCTCCTCTCCTTTACCAACTATTCCTCTGCCTTTGATGTCAAGACCGACCAGTCTCCGTGTTGGCCTTATCCCTTGCTGTAATAGCCCTTCAGCGCTCCGCCTATATAATTGGCACCTAGCTTCAAAGTTTTGCAGTTTTTCTTCATGTTTGTATGATTTGAAGCGCCGCGTCATTTCTTTAGCCAAATCGCCAAAGTGTTTAAATAGAGTTCGCCGATTCACACCGATTCTTGTCGCTGCCATCGCCACTCCAACAGGCGGATTCTCAACTGCCAGTATTTCCAATTGCTGCCGGATGATCTCTTTGTTTAGCTTCTGCATTTTTCTCACCTGAAGAGGTTTACGGAGGACTAATCGGGACGTATCGAGAACGGGTTTCTTAAATTCAACGTTCTCCCCGAGAATAACGTCAGTCATAGAGCAGCCACATATAAAAGCGACATCCAGAGTCTTAGCGAATGCCGGTATGCACTCACCATGTATCCATCCA
>JBKQMP010000027.1:0-9751 GCA_052146665.1 Dissulfurispiraceae bacterium | reverse complement strand
GAGGAGAAGTTGATCGAGTACTTGTCAGGATTGACTGAGGAGGAACTGAATTCCATAGCTAATGGCTGCGACAGAGGAGTGGTTATCCCTGTCGTTATGAGCAATGGGGAAGAGTACGATTTCACTGATGCGGAAAAGAAGTCTATGGTGGAAGCGCAACAATTGAGAAAGGCTCTGCAGAGGAAACTTGCGAAACAGCGTAAAGGTTCAAAGCGCAGGGAGGCCAGTAAGGCGAGGATCGGCAAGACCTACGCGAAGGAGCGCAATATTCGTGAGGACCGTGCCCATAAGATCAGCCATGCCATTGTAGAGGATACTGCGCAAGTAAATATCTTCGAGGACTTGGAGGTTTCCAACATGGTCAGGAGACCGAAAGTGAAAAAGGATACCAACGGTAAGTGCCTGCGCAACGGCGCTAAAGCTAAGGCTGGCCTCAATAAGTCGATTCTTAACTCAATGTGGGGCAGGATTGTTACGTTCGCGAGATACAAAGGCCTCAAGAAAGAGAAGTTAACCATTAAGATTCCGGCACACGGCACATCGCAGGAATGTTCCCGCTGTGGGCACATTCACCCCGATAATCGGGAAACCCAGGCGATATTCACATGCCAGAAGTGTGGGTTCACGCTCAATGCTGATTACAATGCCTCATTAGTGATCAAGAGACGTGGAATCAGGATGCTGCGCAATGGTGAGATTACCGTGAAGGACAAGAAGACCGTGGGGTTTCGGAAACAGAAGACTAATTCTCAACTAGGGCTGGGACGGTCCGAAGTTACGTGCGTGGAGACCATCGTAAGACGTGTAGCGGGCAGTACCCGCAATACGCAGCGGTCGATGAAGCGCGAAGCCGCCACTTCAACTGCCGTAGGCAGTTAAGTGGCGGGTGGTTCACATGTTACTATGTACTACCCATTGCACATAAAAATTAGGGGTCAGCGACGATGAAAAAGGACAGCATTTATGTCGGCATAATAGGGCTAGGAACCGTGGGTACGGGGACGGCAAGGATACTTCTTCACAATAGTGATCTTATCAGGGAAAGGACGGGGTTTGCTATTGTCCTTAAGAAGATTGTGGATCTGGATATAAAGAGAGATCGGGGGCTGTCACTTCCTGATGGAGTGCTCACCACTGATGCCAACGCAATTATAAATGATCCTGCCATCGATATAGTCGTTGAATTGATCGGTGGGATACACCCTGCAAAAGAGTTGATGCTCCGCTGTATTAATAATAAAAAGCATGTCGTGACCGCAAATAAGGCGCTGCTTGCCACAGAGGGAAGCGATCTCTTTTCGCTTGCCTTTCAATCCGGGGTTGAAGTCGGTTTCGAGGCAGCGGTTGCAGGGGGGATACCCATTATAAAGGTATTGCGCGAGGGCCTCATTGCGAACAATATGCTGGCAATATACGGGATTATCAATGGGACTTCCAATTATATTCTCACCAAGATGACTGATGAGAAGGTCGAATTTTCAGAGGCCTTGAAAGAAGCTCAGGACCTTGGATACGCTGAGGCTGATCCGACCTTCGACATCGAAGGCATAGATACAGCGCATAAGTTGACAATAATCTCATCGCTCGCCTACGGCATTCCGCTTTCATACAACGATGTACATAAAGAGGGTATCACGAGGATCACTGCCCAAGACATCGAATTCGCCTCTGAGCTCGGATACAAGATAAAGCTTCTTGCGATAACAAAGGTTTCAAATGGAGAAATCGAGATGAGAGTGCATCCTACAATGATCCCGAACGAGTACTTGATTTCGAAGATTGACGGTGTCTTTAATGCCATTTATGTGGAGGGCGATGCTGTGGGATCAACTCTTTATTACGGCCGCGGCGCAGGCGATATGCCCACTGGCAGCGCCGTTGTCGCTGATATTGTGGATATCGGGAGAAACATTATCTCAGGCGGGACAATGCGGGTTCCCTCAATTTCAACCACCTCTATGAAAGGCGATCGCGAGAGGCGCATTAAAAGAATCGATGAGATAGAAAGTATGTATTACTTCAGGTTTTCCGCTCTGGACAGACCCGGCGTATTGTCAAAGATATCAGGGATTCTGGGTAATTGTGACATAAGTATCGCATCGATGATTCAGAAGGGGCGGCGCATCGGGGGATCAGTGCCACTTGTCATGCTCACCCACCGGGCTAGGGAGAGGGATGTTCTATCTGCCATAAGAGAGATAGACGATCTGCCCATTGTCTCTGACAAAACTCTGTTCATAAGGGTTGAAGGAAAAGAGGACTAAAAATATTTTATTAAGAGAGAGAGGCTAACTGATGGAGTTCACCAAAGAGCAGCTACATCGTTACAGTCGCCACATCATATTGCCAGAGGTTGGAGTAGAGGGGCAAAAAAAATTCCTGAGCGCAAAAGTCTTTATAGTCGGAGCGGGAGGACTTGGATCCCCAGTCGGATATTACCTCGCTGCGGCGGGAGTTGGCACGATTGGTATAATCGATGATGACATCGTCGAATTGAGCAACCTTCAGCGGCAGATTGCCCATAACACAAAATCTCTTGGAAAATATAAGGTTGATTCCGCGAAGGCGACATTTGAAAAATTGAATCCGGATGTTGAGGTCATCGGAATAAAGGAACGGCTCGTCAAAGAAAATATCGTCTCACTGATTAAGGCTTATGACATCATTGTTGATTGCAGCGACAACTTTGCCACAAGGTATCTCGTGAATGATGCATGCGTGCTGACCAGGAAACCCCTTGTGAGCGGCGCGATACTGAGGTTCGAAGGGCAGGTTACCACGATCATTCCTGAGCAGGGTCACTGTTACCGCTGTCTCTTTGAAGACCTCCCGCCGCCGGAACTAGTACTATCTAGCGAAGTTTCTGGTATCATCGGCGCCGTGCCAGGTGTGATCGGTGCGCTTCAGGCGATGGAGGTCCTAAAGCTGATTCTCGGAAGAGGTGACATCCTTAAGAACAGGTTCTTGATATATGATGCCCTCAAGGCAACATTCAGGCGCGTGAAGGTGCCAAGAAATCCCGCATGTCCCGTCTGCAGTGAAGATCAGATCATTACGGAACTCACTGACACGGGTGGGAGAAGTGAGCACTCACAGGGTCCAAGAGGCGAGACGTAAAGACAACGCTCCTTCGATGCAAATGAAAGCGCGCACTTGTTTGATACTACCCTCAGCCATTTATGATGAAATGATCTCTCATTGTATCCAGGGTTGCCCAAACGAGGCATGTGGCATCCTTGCGGGAAGAGGAACAGAAATCTCTAAGATTTACCGCATGAACAACGTTGAGAGATCCCCGATAAGTTATTTAATGAATCCCAAAGAACAATTCAATGTGATGAAAGACTTACGAAGCAACAATCTCTCAATGGTCGCTATTTATCACTCTCACCCAGCCTCTGAGGCTTTCCCCTCCTCAAAAGATATGCAGCTCGCGTTCTATGAAGAAGCTGCTTATATCATTGTGGGGCTTCTGACAAAAAAAGCCACGGTCAGAGCATTTTTTATTCGGGCAGGAACCGTAGAAGAGATAGACATCAGCATTCAATAAAATCGGAGTCCTGGAGTTAACATTGCTTTCAGAAACGCCTAATTATTAAGCATCTCTTCAAGCGTAATCTTAACGGACTCTCCAAGGGCTGGCAGACTGTAGCCTCCTTCCAGGACGAAAACAACGGGAGTCGCCGTCGACAAAATGATGGCTCGCACAATGCCTCTTATCCCTTCATCAGAAACCCTGATGCCGGATAGGGGATCTTTTTTGTGGATGTCGTAGCCTGTGGATACGAGGACGATACCTGGCATAAAGTTTTTTTACAAGAATAGTGTCAAGAATCTTTCGCACTTTCATCAGATGACCTGAATCCAGTTTGCTCTAGGCTACACTCTCTTTTGCTTCCTCCTCAAGCCGATCCATCTTTAGATATTGCTGTAGCCCCCACGTCGTGCCCTCAATATGTTTGAGCCTCGCAGTCACAAGCATCAGTGCTGAGTTACCGTCAGGAAAAGACCCTACTACCCGTGTCCGCCTCCGGATCTCTTTCATGACGCGCTCAAGAGGATTGTTCGTCATGATTCTCCTCCAATGCTCTCTGGGATACCCATAATAGCTGAGTGTCTCCCCAATCCCCTCTTTCACGATAGCTGCCGCTCTGCTGAGCTTCATCGCTAGGAGCTTCTTTATTACCTCCGCTGCCTTCCTTAAGGCCTCCCCTCTGTCTTCTTGGGCATGGAGTGCCTTCAGCATCGCCGCTACTTCCTTCACTTTCCCCTTGGACACTACCGTGAACACATTCCGATAGAAATGTACGACACATCGCTGCCACGACGCATTCGGATAAAACTCCCCAAGGCTCTCGATCAGACCAAGGCATTTGTCTGAGATGAAGAGCTTTACACCCTTGAGACCCCTGTCTTTGAGATACCGTAAAAACGCACCCCAGCTCGCCTTGTCCTCTTTGGCACCCTCTGCTACCCCAAGCACTTCCCGGTAGCCTTCCTGATTGACCCCAACTGCTACCAGCACCGCCACGTTCTTTACCTCTCCGCCCCAGCTCCTCTTCAACGCGATCCCATCAAGATACACATAGGGATGCACTCCTTCAATAGGCTTCATCCTCCAGGCTTCAAGTGTCTTATATATCTTGGCATTGAGATTGGAAACGGTCCCCGGACTCACTTTGCTACTCCATAAGGCATCCGTGATGTCTTGCACTCTCCTGACCGACACCCCTGCCAAATACATCTCCACTAGTGCTTCCTCTACCGAAGATTCCCTCCGCCGGTACCGATCAATGATCGCGGTCTCAAACGGCAGGGCCCTCAGTTTCGGCACCCTCAGATCCACTTCCCCCGCTTTCGTGTGCAAAGACCTCTTATAATGTCCCGCTCTCCTGTCCTTCCTTGCCTCCGTCCTCTCATACCTCTTGGCGTTACAAAGCCTCTCCGCTTCTTCATCCAGCAGGGCATTCAGCGTCTCCTCAACTGTTCCCCTTACAATCTCCCCAAGATGCGCTCTTATGCTCTCTTCGTCAATCTGGATTATTTTGCCTCTCTTTGCGGTACAATGTTCTTTAGTCATGGTGTTCCTCCTCTGGTTTTTGTTTTTTGGATAAATTACATTACCAGATTCGAGGGCACCATGACCTTAATTGTGCGAAAAATATTGTACGTTATCTTTACAAGCTCCGGCAGTACTCGTTCATAGACCGAAAGATACTCCTCATCAGCCACACCGCTCTCCATGGGTACATTATAGGTGTAACCTTTTCCGCTGCCCTTTCCCGTGTCTAATCTTCGACCGCTTCCCGGATAATGGGGATACTGATGGATACTGAAATAAAAGACGGAGTTATCTTCCTCAAAAATATGTTGAGAGCCGTTGCCGTGATGAACATCAAAATCGATTATGAAGACCCTTTTATATCCGATTCTCTGAGCATGGCGTGCGCCTATCGCAACATTGTTGAATATACAGAATCCCATGGCCCTGTCTGCGTCGGCATGATGACCCGGGGGTCTCACTGCACAGAACACCCGCTGAAGGTGACCCTCCGCGGACTTTTGTACTGCCTCAATCACTGCTCCGGCAGCAAATAACACCGCCTCCAGGCTGTCTTTGGAGACATAGGTATCAAAATCTAAATATCCCGACCCTAATTTCTTGACCTTCTCAATATAAGAAATGTCATGGACGAGCCCGATATCCTCATAATTCGCCTTACGTGGTTTAATGTGAATGAGCTGAGCCCACAACGAGGACTTCTTTAATACACTAACAATATGTAGTAATCTCTCTTTTGACTCAGAGTGCCCCGCCGGAGTTTCATGCTTAAGAAAAATGTCATCATATATGAACCCTGCTTTTCGCATAAATTTATTTATATTATTCTATGCTCAAAAAAACCATCTTTCATATTCATAACATGGCCTCGGAAAAGACATCGATACGAAAGCCGGGAAGAGTAACATCCTGTGAGGGCAGATAAAAGGCGGCGCAATGAGGTGAATGATGAAGGAAAAGAGTATGGCAGCGGTTGCCATTGCAACGTGACTACCTTTCGAGTCAACTGGGTCGCCAATCTGGTCACTTTTTGCGTTCGACTCACAGTCACACTGTTTTCATCATCTCTGCCGTTTTACAAGTGAATATTTGCAACCGTTTTACCAAGTCCAGTAAATGACGTCGAGACCCAATGAGGGCTTCTAAGGCGGACTTGAAGTGCATTGACATACATCCTGCGGAACTCAATTCTTGCATCTATTGACACACAGATGAACTTACCTCTTGATTGACTAAAACATACTTTAGCTCGCCGTAGTAATATACAACATAGCGCCAGTTGACAATCTGGTGAAATGTCATCGAACCGGAAAGGACGCACACCATACTATGAAGGCACTTATCCAGAGGGTTTCCCAAGCAGCGGTGAAGGTCAATGGCGAGGTAGTCGGCCATATCGGCAGAGGCATCTTGCTTCTTTTAAGCGTTGAGAGGGGAGACGGATTGCATGATATAGATTACCTGATCAAAAAGGTTACCGGTCTGAGGATCTTCGAAGACAATCAGGGAAAGATGAATCTCTCAGTTAGAGAAATCAACGGAAGCATTCTCGTGGTTTCTCAATTCACTCTCTCCGCAGATTGTAGGAAGGGTCTTCGTCCCTCATTTGACAATTCGGAAGCGCCCGACAGGGCACGCGAACTATACACCTTGTTTATTGAAAGTCTTGCGGCTTCGGGCACTTCATTCTCTACAGGCCACTTCGGTGCTCATATGCAGGTGGACCTCACAAATGACGGCCCCGTAACCTTTCTCATAAATTCGAGAAAGGATCCGTAAGAATCGCATCAGATCCTGAAACATAAGACCATGCAGTTGCGGGTAATCTTGCCCATGATCAGCTCCTGAGCAGTGTTACCACAATTCGCATCAGCAGTCACAGCCTTGGTAGCGGCCTCCCCGCGGCGTCGCTGAAATAATATTGGAAGACGCGGAACACGCTCGGCGCCGTACCATCGCGATGACGGGTGTGCGGGAGGACCGTGCTCTGATGTGCCATATGCTGACAATAATCACATGCCGCAAATCTGAATCCAACACGCATCAGGTTATTAATCTCTTCAGAGGAAATCGATTGGCTGCCGCCTGAACTCAGGGCACCACTTAATCGTGCTAAGATTCAGTGCCTTTGCATTGTCCGCCGCTTCTTGCTTCCATGCCGTTGTCAACTTTATTTGTGGAGCATGGACACAAATTACTCAACCCCGTTAATTGCTTATACCCCTTCGCCTTTTTGAGAAAAAGTAAGCATTTCAGGTTTAATATGACATGTTCTCTCTACTTCAATTGTTCAAAGATTTCGCTTTAAGAGAAGATCTTGCTGACAGTTCGTTCATTGTGGGTGGCGCTGTAAGAGACCTCCTCCTGGGAAGAGACTTAAAAGACATGGATGTGGCAATCAAGGGCGATGCCTTAGTGATCGCCAGAAGGTTTGCTGAGAGAATTAACGGATCCTTTGTCCTTTTAGACCACCAATTCGGGATAGCGAGGGTCGTAAAAGACAGCCAATTTATCGACCTTTGCAATATGAGGGGAGATTCTATCTACACTGACCTGGCCGACCGTGATTTAACAATCAATGCAATGGCAATCCCACTTAGGGACTTCCAGCCGTTAAGCATAGCAAGAGACATGCCGCCTCCCCATCCGGCCCTGGTCGAGGGACGCAGCGGTGCTGACGCGGATTTTTTAACTATCGAAGCGAGCCAATTTCTTATTGATCCCCACAACGGCAAGAAAGATTTACGTTACGGAATTATAAGGATGGTATCCGAAGACAATTTTATTAGAGACCCCTTAAGACTTCTTCGAGTGTACAGATTTTCGTCAAATTTCAATTTCTCGATAGAAATAATGACCTCGTCTGCGGTGAGAAAACTGGCGCCTCTTATCTCAACTGTTGCAGCAGAACGTGTAATGGAAGAGCTGAGACACATTTTGAGCGTCAAATTTTCTCGCAAGACGATCAGAGAGTTGGAAGAGGTCGGGTTACTCTTCCACCTTTTCCCAGAAATCAAAGATATCCCCACAGCAGCATGGCATTTCACTCTCAGATCTTTCGACTATGCTGAACATATTCTGAATAATCTATCACTATATTTTTTTGAAGATGCTCAACTTGTCTCAAGTTACTTTATGAGTCAGTACAAAACTGTCTGCCTCAAATTATCACTCCTTTTCCCATCTGAGTTCATCGCGGAAAAAATAGCGGCCAGGCTGAAAATGTCTCATAAGGAAATTTCCCTAATTCATATGATACTGGCAAATCACGGCCGCCTCGACGCTATTGATGAAGCTGATACAGCAACTGTGATCCCACTGCTGAAAGAATTGGGAGATAAATTGTACCCTTTGGTGATATTCGCTATTGCGCGACGCCTAGTCTGTCAGTTAACTGAGCATCCTGCCCTAGCTCGCTGCAGAGGCCTTCTTGCGACGTACCATAAACAAATGCTTCCGAGAATGAGCATGCTGCCTATAATCACAGGCGATGATCTTATCAAGGAATTTCATCTAACCCCCTCGCCTCTTTTCAAGAAAATTCTTTCTCAAGTAGAAGATATGTTTCTGGAAGGGGTAATCGGTTCAAGGGAGGAAGCACTGAAGGAGGCAAGCAGGTTCCTAAACACTCACTGGCACTGAAACAGGACCCTTTCCAAATTTGTATTGAGATCGTGACGTAAGGTAAAATCTTCATAGTAAATGACTTGCTTAAATTGGCCGGTAAAATTTCAGCAAGATTGCAGAGGTAAGGATGAACAAACGAATCCCTATATTATCGCTCTATTTCATTGTCGCTATGTGCCTTGTAACGCTCCCTCAGTCCACTAGAGCGGCATCGGATCAAATTATGGATTGTTCCGACAGCTCAACTTGCTCACTCGGGGCTCCCACTTCATTATTTCAATCTGCTGACAAGACCCCTGAGCAGCTTGTTCAAGAGGCAAAGAAGGTAATCAAGGAGGTTTCCATTACGGAAGCTAAAAAAATGATGGACAGCGGGCAAAAGCTGATAATCCTTGATGTGAGGGAAAAAGATGAATATGATAGCGGACATATTCCAGGTGCGATCCTTATGCCGCGGGGTTTTTTAGAGTTTAAAGTGCAGACCATCATACCGGATAAAAGTGCTACGGTCATTGTCTATTGCATGCTTGACCTCCGCGGCCCTCTTGCAACCAAAACGATGAACGAGCTTGGTTACAAAAATACGGTGAATATTGCAGGCGGTCTTAAAGCATGGAAGGATGCTGGGTATCCAGTAATGAAACAGTAGTTCTGGAATGCTACCAGCCGTTGAACTACGAAGAGATTTTCGTCGGTAGCCTTTCATTGATGCCTCTTGTCTCGCGGGGCATCGAGGACCCAGTCTCCTCACACTATACCAGGTTTCATTTTCACAGATGACTGGACAGAGTCATCATCATAAGGATCCCACGCGGTTTACAAGTCGTTATAGAGAAAATTAGCGATGCACGGAAGACGGAAGACCCTTACGTCAACTACCCCGCCCTAAAGGGCGGAGCTTGTGAGAGCTCAGTTGACCAGGCTCAGTGAGGTTAGTATTAACCACTACGTTACCGGCGAATACATAGGCACCCCGGGATGCTCGCCAGTCCCGGGCTCTGCGGCGGACAGTTAAACAGGCGTAAGGGTATAAAGCCAGTGCTGTCCGCACACAAACCGCCG
>JBKQMP010000026.1:0-51617 GCA_052146665.1 Dissulfurispiraceae bacterium | reverse complement strand
TTTCGGCTCCGCCAGAAGCCCTACACGGGGCGATCTCAAGGTCACTCGACCTCTGATACCTCCCGGGTTCCTATTTTAGAGCAGCTTTATCACTTAAAGCCATGTCCAGTTTTTCCCGGCCAGCTCTGACATATTCCCCAGCAATCTCGAAACTCCTCCTTTGGCAATACTCCCTGAGTGGTACAAGCTGAAGTTCTGGATCCTGTCCCCTATCATGGGTTGAACACCTGGCATACAATGCGACTCTGACTTCCTTTTTCATTTTCTTTCTCCTTTCTCTTTTTCATTACTATTAATAATAATTATCACAAATAATATCATGTAAGAAAAGCCTTGTCAATTACTTTATTGCATTAGTGTTAAAAATAAAGTAATATCATAGTAGTCAGGAGGTATTATGGTTAAAGCAAAGGACAACATTCAGAGAGAGAGTTACTCAGTGAGGTTAGATCCTGATCTTATCAGGGAATTAAAACATGTTGCTGTTGATGAAAAGAGGCCAATAAGCACACTTATTGAGGAAGGTATAAAATTAGTGCTGAAGAAATATAAATAGTCGTTACTATAGTCTTTGTTATATCCAGAGCATCGCTGACATCTCTATATGTTTTGCAAATCTCACGGTAATATAACCTTCGTAAATGAGGTGTCCACCGACAAGTCGACAAGCAATGAGGCTGATGAATAGTGATGAATTTCGACAGAAACTGATATCATTAAACCAATACTTCGAGAGATGATGTCACCCCCCCTTTTAATACAAGCTCGATTCTTTGATATTTTTTTTTCAGCGTTAGATATGATAGCAATTGGCTTGAGGTACAAAAAACGGGGAGCCTTTCAGCTCCCCATTGCTTAACATTGTTTCTGCCATTGTCACTCGTATGCCGTATTCACATGGCAAATGATGCGCACTCCCCCGCTGTTATAGCAGGTTGAAGTAAAGCATCCCGGATATATCACCGTCACTGTGTATGTTCCTGTGTTGGCTTGAGTTGGGGTTGACCCCACGTCGAACATTGTATACGCTGAGTACGGAGCAGGTATCCTAGTACTACCTCCACCACCAACAGGGGTAGCAACACAGTCGGGCGGCGCTGGTACGAACGGATCAAGATTCAGGTTGAATTCAATAGCACAGGCATATCCTTCTGAAAGGTTAGTGACCGGGGTTGCCCCGATGAATGTCATTCCGTAACCACCCAACGCCAGCACATCGCCTTGCGTGTTGTCACACTGCGTCCAGTACATGACTCCCGAGAACGGGCATATGGTCGGGCTTGCAACTGTAGCTTCGCATTCGACGCTACAACCGGTGCCGGTACAAGGGCTGCAGGAATCACATGTCGCCGCCGTACACGTCCAGTTCCATGGACCGCTTCCGGTTACAGTGGATGGATCACCTTGGCTACAAAGCTCCTGAGCATTGGGCTTACTGCAACTAACTCCATCGCTTGGCCCGCACGAAGGCGGGACATATGCGTAACAGTATGCTGTAGTGCCTCCGTTTAGACCTTCACAAGCCCACGTCCAATTTAACAAGAGCTTTAAGTTGAAAACCGTTCCAGCACTGCAGAGACCAGAGGACGGCGGGCTACCAGGAAAAGCTTGTCCATTATCGCTTCCGCACGCCCCATTGACCGGACCAGCGGGGAGGTTAGCAGAGCATTGCACATGTACACCCTTTAAATTTGAGCATGTCCAGAGACAACTGGATCCACTTGTTGTTACGGCACTAGGAGTACCCGAGCTGCACAACCCAGAGGAAGGAAGAGCAGAACACAACGAATACGTCCCCCCATTATCGCTTCCACAGAGCGGAGCTGCATCACCTACATTTGGAGACATTGCCATCGCCAAAGAAATGACACTTAGAAT
Organism: Dissulfurispiraceae bacterium; assembly: GCA_052146665.1. Taxonomy (GTDB): domain Bacteria; phylum Nitrospirota; class Thermodesulfovibrionia; order Thermodesulfovibrionales; family Dissulfurispiraceae; genus JBKQMP01. The sequence continues at coordinate 49,739 of JBKQMP010000026.1, read as the reverse complement.
GATGAATGCTATCAGAAGCTCTCTCATGCTGCCTCCTTTCTTGTTTTAGAAGCTGAAGTTAATAAAATTTATTGTCCTTTCCCTATCCAAATAATCTTTTTGATTAGTTCACCTCCGTAATACCCTATCGGCTTGCCTGCGTTTTTCTTTCGGTTCGCCGAAAGTTTATGCTGTTAACACATCACATCCTACCGCTTATTAGAGTCATTAACAGTTTAATTGAATACCTCCTTTTTATAAAATGATAACCCCATTTGAAGAAAGTTTCATTGATAAATGTCAACATTAAGAAACTGTTTTATCTTTTCATATTTAGTACGAGACTTAATTGCTAAAAGAGGGGCTGTGATAATAAAGAGAATTCTCTTATATTTCAAGAAGCTCCTTCAATTGGATCGCAGTAGCTATGCAGTTCGTATGTGAAAAGATATGCAAAGAGGTATAGCAACACTCGCTAGTTCATCCTTCAACTGTTCACAATCGTTACACGAGGCATGAAATAAAAAAGGCAGAGCCTTTACTGACCCTGCCTCTCAGTTTGAAGATAAAATACGATCAGCTTCTCTTAAATTTTTTTCTGAAGCCGATAAGTCCAGCTAATCCTGTGCCAAGAAGAAGCATAGTGGAAGGCTCAGGGACGCCGACGTATGTGCCCTGTTCCGTAATGGACAGCATTTCTCCATTGGCCGAGGGATTAACATCCCAACCTGCTCCGTTTAAGCCGAGAAGTGTGACGCTAAGTGTGTTCCACCCAGTAATCGAGCTCGCAAGCAGAAAATCCAAGAAAGTGCCTGCCGTGGGGTTATAGCCGTTAATAAAATCAAACTCGATGTTACCTCCGGTGAAGGTGGCGGGGCCGTTGATGGCCAGCACGTCGAAGAGCCCGCTGCTTGCTCCGCCAATCTCGAATATTGACTTGCCACTGCTGGAAAAGTTGCCGTTGATGGTAAGCGTGCCCGGAGAATGACCTGGAGATACGGTTGCCCCGCTACCGATAGTGGTAGTGCCATTAATAGTACCAGTTTCACTAAGGACACCCCCTAGGATATTAATAGATGTTTGGGTCAGGGTGCCATTGTTGATCATTTGCCCTGCGGTCTGGGTATAGGTGCCTGCGCCGTAGCTAGCAGAGCCGTTTATTACCCCGCCCACGTTGTTGATAAACATGCCGCTGTTGTTCATCGAGCCGCCACCGTTGGCCTGCATCGTACCGTTGTTGGTAAATGTGCCGCTGTTATTCAGTGTGCCGCCAGGGTTGTTGATCATGGAAGCGCCAGAGTTGTTAGTCAGCGTGCCACTGATAGTCAGCACGCCGCCGCTGACGTAATTGGTCAGCGTGCCGTTGTTAGTCAGCGTGCCCCCTCCGTAGATCAACAGCGTTTGATGGTTGTTAAGCGTGGCTCCGGAGTTGTTGTTCAGCGTGCCATAGATACTCAAAAGGGAGCCGGTGTTGTTGTTCAGTATGCCGTTGTTGTTCAGTGTAGTGCTGATCGAAATCTCACCGGAGTTGTTGTTCACCGTGCCGCCCGGAGTTGTTGTTCACCGTGCCGCTGTAGTTATACCACATATCGTAGTTGTTCATCGTGCCGTTATTTTCCAAATGGCCACTATTGGTCGAAATACCGCCGGCAATGTTGGTCAGCGTGCCGTAGTTGTTCATCTGAGTCAATGAGCCGCTGCTGTAGTTGTTCAGCGTTCCGTAGTTGTAAAAAAGAGAAGTGTTCGTCACCGTGCCGTAGTTGTAAAAAAAGCTGCCACTGTTGTTGCTAATATAACCGCCTTGAATACCTATCACCGCATTATTCAGCGTTCCGTAGTTGTAAATAACACCTCCGCTGTTGTTGTATATGTTGCCATAATTAGTCAGTGCGCCATCGCTTTGGTTGGTTAGCACACCGCCCGAGTTGATGTTGATAGTGCCGTCATTCTCATAAGGATTAGCGTCGTTGACAGCGTCGATTGAGAGCACTTGGATGGTTCCAGTATTTGGATTCGGCGCAATCTGATAGGCATATACTACGCAAGGCACTACGATAATGATTAAGGCTGTCATGGCAAGGTATATTTTTCTGTAACACATGAAGGTACCCTCCTTTTTTGTCGACTATGGCTAGCATAGTTCGTCACATGTTGCTGACTCGTTATTGAATAAGACAAATCCAACAATTATTGTCTCCCCCTTTTCCTCCTAATAAGAAATCTCCTGCAAAAATTGACCCCCTGACAATCAGGGGTTTCCCCTCTTCATGAAATGACTTTTCCCCCAAACAAAAAGGCCGAACTACCAAAAGGTTACCTTCGGTAGCTCGGCCATCTTACTTTATAAGATCCGCCGCTTTCCGTCCCCTTCTCACGAAAGGTTTGGCTTTATCGGGAAGTCTTCTCTAATGCAAGTATAGCTACCTTATCTGAGGCTGTCATTGATAAATATCAAGAAGCCTTCAAAAAAGATTAGACGAAATAGGAGAGAGTGATTCTGTTGATAGGGGGAGGAGGGAAAGCAAATGCTGTTAATGAATTTCGCACTCCTTTGTCAGGCTTTGGCAATTGTTCAAAACGATCATCTCCTTTTCCCGTGTGATGAGGCCATCACGCTCCAGTTGTTTCAAGAGGCGACTTAGATACTCCGGGCTAACAGCGATCATCTGAGCCAGTTCCTTGTTCTTTAGAGGGAAGGTAAGTTTGACTTTATCCTTTAAGGTCAAAGGCTCTTGGATTTCTATCATAATCTCATAAAGCAGCCGCTTCAGACGGTCTATAGCAGACAGACAGCCAAGGTTGCAGAATGCCTTGCCGTAGTTGAATATCACCTGGCTGAACATCTTGAGCACTTGCCTCGAAAACTCACAATTTGCCTCTATGAGACTAAGGAAGTTCTTTGCAGAGATGTCCCTAATTTTGCAGTCTATCAGTGAGGTGGCCGTGAATGAGTTGATCTTACCCAAAAGCACGGCCGGCGCCCCTATGAACCAATGACTGCGGCGGAGGCCGGCAATGACCTCATACCCCGATGGGTCTATGCTAGAAAGTTTCACCAGACCATGCTCGATAAAATAGACCGCTCTTGCAGGTTCACCCTGCTTGATAATCTGTGTGCGTGCGGGATATTCCCTGGGAAGGCTCCAGCCGTACCCACCAAGATCAGTCTTAGCAAAAAAAGACTCGAAGGGGACATCGGTCTTCACGTAACCTCCGTTAGGCGAATCTATTGCCAGCGGCTACCCAGTAAGTCAATTCTATCCGAAAAATCTTTGAAAATCAATCTCTGTCAAGGTACAACTTTCGTGATTGGATAGCTTTGCGTATATTTGAGCAAAAACCCGACTCATCCTTTTGATTTCCATTTGACATATTGAGTCATGAAAAGGACATCAGAACTGTGGGGAGGAAGGACATATTAAGTCTATGTTTCGGGACGAAGCGGCTTTTTTCTCTGTCACGGATGACAGGTTTGCTCCGGAAAATACAACTATGCAGTAACTATGCAGTTAGTATGTGAAAAGATATGCAAAGATATGACAGAAGTACGTACTTTCTTAACCGTAAAATGCAAGAAAATGAAAGGATTTGCAAAGATATGCAAGGATTTGACAGGTAAGCTGATTACTTTGACACGGAAGAGGTCAGGGGTTCAATCCCCCTCGTGCCTACCATTATAATCAATCCGTTACCTCTCATCATTTCCTTGCCGTTTTATCGAGGCCACCGACAAGCAAACGTAGTCCGATTATCTGCAACAGTGACGATTTGTGAGCGTGCTATAGAGTAACGCTCCGGTTCAGCGGCGGCGATACGCCGTGCGCTGGAACCGGTTGTTAGCTGACCATTCTTTTGTCGCCCCGTCAGAAGCCCTCGAAGACGTTTATGCTACGATCAAGCGATGTCGAAACGGTCAAGGTTCATGATTTTGTTCCACACTGCTACAAAGTCGTGCAGGAACTTCTCCTGGGAATCCTCACATCCGTAAACTTCCGCCAAAGCCCGGAGTTGCGAGTTCGAACCGAAGATTAGGTCGACACGGGTGCCGGTCCACTTGAGTGCGCCTGTTGCGCGATCGCGGCCTTCAAACACGTCAGCGTCTTTCGACACCGCCTTCCACTCTGTGCCCATGTCGAGCAGATTCACGAAAAAGTCATTGGTGAGCGCCTCTGGCCGCTTGGTGAAGACGCCGTGCCGAGACTCTCCGAAGTTGGCCTTCAGGACGCGCATGCCGCCCACGAGCGCCGTCATTTCGGGTGCGGTCAGGGTCAACAATTGCGCCTTGTCAACCAGCAACTCCTCGGCCGATACGGCATAGCGGGTCTTCTGGTAGTTGCGGAAGCCGTCCGCGATCGGCTCGAGCACGGCGACGGAGGCCGCATCGGTTTGCTCCTGCGAGGCGTCCATGCGTCCCGGCGTGAAGGGAACCGTCACCTCGTGCCCAGCATTCTTTACAGCCTGCTCGACGCCCGCGCAACCGGCCAGAACGATCAGGTCAGCCAGTGACACCTTCTTGCCGCCGGACTGCGCACTGTTGAACGCCTTCTGGATGCCCTCCAAGGTCTTGAGCACCTTCGCCAGTAGAACTGGCTGGTTGACTTCCCAATCCTTCTGCGGCACCAGACGAATGCGGGCACCGTTGGCACCGCCTCGCTTGTCGGAGCCACGAAAGGTGGACGCCGACGCCCAGGCGGTCGAAACCAATTCCGAGACAGACAGCCCTGAAGCCAGGATCTTCCCCTTGAGGGAGGCAATGTCCTTTTCATCAATTAGTTTGTGATTGACGGCTGGGATGGGGTCTTGCCACAAGAGCTCTTCGGCCGGAACCTCCGGGCCGAGATATCGTGCGCGCGGGCCCATGTCGCGGTGCGTCAGCTTGAACCACGCCCGGCCGAACGCCTCTGCCAACTGATCCGGGTTCTCCATGAAGCGCCGCGAAATCTTTTCGTAGGCAGGGTCGAACCGCAGAGCGAGGTCCGTGGTCAGCATGGATGGGGCGTGACGCTTTGACGGGTCGTGCCCATCGGGCACGGTACCGGCGCCTGCGCCACCTTTCGGCTTCCACTGGTGCGCACCAGCCGGGCTCTTCGTCAGTTCCCATTCATAGCCGAACAAGTTCTCGAAGAAGTTGTTGCTCCACTTCGTCGGCGTTTTGGTCCAGGTGACTTCCAGGCCGCTAGTGATCGTGTCACCACCTTTGCCCGTGCCAAAGCTGCTCTTCCAGCCCAGACCCTGCTCCTCGATCCTAGCCGCTTCGGGCTCAGGCCCAATATGTTTCGCATCACCGGCACCGTGGGTCTTGCCGAACGCGTGGCCGCCTGCGATGAGGGCCACCGTCTCCTCGTCGTTCATCGCCATGCGAGCGAAGATCTCGCGGATATCAAGCGCCGCGGCGATCGGGTCCGGGTTGCCGTTCGGGCCTTCCGGGTTGACGTAAATTAGGCCCATCTGCACGGCAGCTAGCGGATTTTCGAGATCCCGGTCGCCGGCGTAGCGCTTGTCACCGAGCCACTTGTCCTCGGAGCCCCAGTAGATGTCCTTTCCCGGTTCCCAGATGTCCGCACGCCCGCCTGCGAAACCGAATGTCTTGAAACCCATCGACTCCAAGGCCACGTTGCCGGCAAGGATCATCAGGTCGGCCCAGGAAATTTTCCGGCCGTACTTCTGTTTGACCGGCCAGAGCAGTCGGCGCGCCTTGTCGAGGTTCGCATTGTCAGGCCAGCTGTTGAGGGGAGCAAAGCGCTGGCTGCCGTTGCCTGCACCGCCGCGACCGTCGCCGGTGCGGTAGGTGCCGGCGCTGTGCCACGCCATACGGATGAACAAAGGTCCATAGTGACCGAAGTCCGCCGGCCACCAGTCCTGCGACTTCGTCATCAGTTCACGGAGGTCCTTCTTCACGGCCTCCAAGTCAAGGCTCTTGAACTCTTTGGCGTAGTTGAAACCTTCGCCCATCGGATTGGACTTGGAAGACTGCTGGTGCAGGAGATCAAGCTTCAACTGGTTCGGCCACCAGTCTCGGTTCGTCGTGCCGCCGCCGGCAGTGTGTTTGTGAGCGCTGCCCGTTACCGGGTTCTTGCTATCCTCATTCATGATATTTGCTCCTTTCGCTGTGTGAATTGTTGAACAGCGCTACTATGAATAATAGTGTTTCGCTGCCAAATAATATAGTAGTACTATAGCAGTATGGGTCTATCTGGTCCCACGGTCAGTGAGTACTCGTCTCTGGATGCGGGCATCCCGGCATCGGTGATTGTGGGTTTGCGGCTGTCGCTCTTCATGGTAGACCCTCCTTCCCTCTCATGGATTCTTCTCCTGTCATCGTGGCCTAAGTTGTTCATAATGGACAGACATTGATCTTATGTCCGTTGTTGCCTACAGTCCTCTGAAGAGGGCTAACCGTCATACTGTTTTTAGTACATATAGTTCCTATTTAAATACCATCTTTTTCTTTAACCTGCTTCTGCCTGCATCTTTTACAGTAGCCATAATACTCATAACGTATCCGGTTCACTGTGAAGCCCGTCTTCTTTTCAACCCTTTCTATGGGGATAGGAATTTGCTCAGCATAATCCACGATCTTCCCACATCCCAGACAAACTAGATTTAGATGATGACTCACGTTGCTTTCATAGCGGTTCTCCATATCGTAAAAATCTATTTCTTTTATTGAACCGTCCTTTTTAAAGAGATCAAGCGTATAGTAGACCGTGGACAGGCTGACAGAAGGGACCTTCTGTCGCACCGTCTTCAGTATCGTTTGGGCGCTCGGATGCCCTCGGTTCCTTGACAGGACTTCGATAATTTCAAGCCTCTGCCGGGTGACCTTGCGGTTGTGTTTCTTGAGGGACTCTATCAGTTTCCTTGTGATTTCCTCGGTAGTCATGTTGCTTCTTCTCATAGCTTATCCGGAACCACTCCTAATAAAAAAAGTTTATCACGTGCAAATTCCTATGTCAACCCCGACTCTCTCGCGACAAGCTTAAATACAAGCAAGACAGCTTATGGCCAGCACCCCAGCTGCCAGACCGTACGGGATAGCAGAGTTGGAGAACCAGCACTCCTTCTTGCTCAGTCCTTTGACCACGTTGAAAGCCGCGCAGCGGAGATACCGGCGGCGCTGGGCTGAATCTACGCGACAAATTCCAAATCGTACGCCGTCTACTGTCGCGGCTGCAAGGAACTGCTGGGTCCGGGAAGGAAGGTTGTGCATAGCTCCATGCTTTTTCGCGTTGTGTCTCTCGCCCCGAACTCTACACAGGCTTTTTGTCTAGTCCATTCACGAACCCGCAAAATCACGTGCTGACGAAAACTAAGGATTACGGAGAAAAAGCCACACGTCAAATGAGTGGCCACTCGTACTTGCGTGCAATCATTGTTGAATCACATGCGATCCTGATTTATGAGCAAGAGGGGGAGAAGCCTTGCGGCTTCCCTAGCCCGGGTTGTATGTGCGGCGGTTCAGGATTTCATCCAAGTGTGATCGTTATCACATAACGAGTCGGGATTTTATGATACAAGTTAAATAGATCATTTTTTACGAGGATAGAATGCACGACACGAAAAACTTAGGACCTGGCTATTTTAAACTGATTTCGCTTGTCATCCTTTTCGCATTTGAATCCTTTCACGTCTCAGACTCAGCTTGGTGAAATAAACTATGCCATGTTTGGTATCGGCAGTTCAGCTGATTAGGCCTAGCAGAAAGGCCTTGAGCGTTTTCTCGTCAATGAAGGACTTGTCAATATTATCCACAGTTTCGTCCTCAAGACCTTTTTTGAAACAAAAAAAGGGGATATCGTGATGTCAACAAACCGGGCTGAAGAGGCAGTTAAAGACATAAAGATCATCACCTGGCTAAAGCGATCACTTTGAATGAAAGAAAAGTTTTCTTGCAGTCAAAAAAAACTTATAATCGTGCTGATGACTAAGAGGGGTGATTATGGCAAATGCAATGATGGATGTTAACGACATTTATGACTCTCACCGCAGTTGGATTGGGACGCTGGATGATGCCCATGACTTAATTCAGGGAGGATATGACGGAGTAATTTTGGCGGCTATATGGCTATTCTTCCTAAGGAAAAAGGAAAGCGGTGTAAGTTAACCTTTGTAATATGTGACCTGTCCCCCATTAATGCACAAAACTCAGCGTCATATTTCACGGTTCTGACGTTCAGCTCCACTTTGATATTCAAGTGCTTGCATGTCATTAAAACGCTCCACCTTCCGCCTGATTGCATAGTTTTTGTATAGTACCCACATAGGCTAATAAGGAAAAGGGCAGAAAAGTCCCTTTCCCTTATTAGCCTTAAAACAATTAAGTGGCAAGGATTTAGAAAGACATGGAAAAGGTGACGTTCTATCTGATTAACCTTGACACGGAAGAGGTCAGGGGTTCAATCCCCCTGACCTGCAAAGATCCATTTTGTTATTACTCAACAGGTTACAGGTGGGAATAATGATGATTTCGTTCAAATTCGCCCCCAAAGAAACTCTTGACAATCACTTTTAAAAGAAGTATCCTTCATGAGGATAAAAACAATCCTAATTATGGTAATCACACGCGAGACAGATTATGCAATCAGATGCGTCCTCTATCTTTCGATGAAGCGGGACCAGCCAACTGTTGTCGACGAGATCTCACAGGAAATGAAGATCCCCAAAAGTTTTCTCTCCAAGATCGTGCAAAAACTCAGTAGGGCCGACATCCTGAAGTCATTCAGGGGCATTAAGGGAGGGTTTAAGCTTGCGCGGAAGCCCGCTGAAATTTGCATTCTTGATGTTATGGTGGCGATGCAGGGTTCTACTGCGATAAATAAATGCGCTGTTGATAAAGCACACTGCAATCTCAGCCCCACTTGTATCGTACACCCTATCTGGATAGAGCTAAGAAACCTGACAGAGGATTACTTGAGGAAGATCAATTTCGAGAACTTAAGGCCCTAGTGCCTTTGAAGTGGTACGGCTAAGATGTCCTGACTTATGGGTTCCTTTGGGACTCTCATGAATAATTTTTCACTGGAGGCAAAAAATGGCTGATTATCAGTTTGATAATCAAACAGTCAAAGGCTTCATCGTCTCCTCTATCTTCTGGGGTGTAGTGGGCATCCTGATCGGCCTCTGGATCTCGATCCAGATGTGGAGCCCTTCGTGGAATATCCCCCCTTACTTCACCTTCGGACGATTGAGGGTAGTCCACACAAACGGGCTTGCATTTGGGCTCGGAGTTGGTTCGATTTTTGGCTTGGCGTATTACATCGTCATGAGACTTACGAAGCGTCCACTTCTTTTTCCTAAGCTTGCACGTTATCATCTCTATTTGTTCAATGTTGCAATTGCCCTGGCTGCGCTGAGTCTTTTCCTAGGTATGAACCAGTCAAATGAGTATGCTGAGCTCGAATGGCCGCTTGACATTGTCATCGTCATACTTTGGGTCATATTTGCGATCAATATCTTCGGGACAATACTAAAGAGAAAAGAAGAGCAGATGTACATTTCCCTATGGTATATCATCGCGACGGTAATAGCTGTAGCGGTCCTCTATATTATCAACAATCTTTCGATCCCCGCAGGCATGTTCAAATCCTACCATCTTTTTGCCGGGGTAAACAGCGCCAATGTCGAATGGTGGTATGCACACAACGCTGTCGGCTTCATCTTTACAACGCCGATACTCGCAATGTTCTATTATTTTCTCCCCAAAGCGACGGGCATACCGATATATAGCCACAGGTTATCCATCATAGCATTCTGGTCGCTGGTGTTTGCCTATCTCTGGACAGGCGCTCATCATCTCGTGTATACGCCCCTTCCTGACTGGATACAGACTCTAGGCATCGCCTTCACCATGTTTCTGATTGCACCGTCATGGGGCTCTGTCATCAACGGCTATTATACGGTCGGGGCCGACTGGTCGAAGATGAGGACAAATTACCTCACGAAGTTCTTCATCCTTGGTATCACCTTTTACGGACTTCAAACAATACAAGGACCTACTCAGGGCCTCAGGATCGTAAGTCAGCTGATTCACTATACCGACTGGGTCCCCGGACATGTCCATATGGGCACCATGGGATGGGTTACGATGACCGTAGCCGCATCTGTCTACTACGTCATACCGAAGATCTATAACACTGAAATCTACAGTGTTAAAGTGGCCAATACTCATTTCTGGCTCGTACTGATAGGTCAGCTCCTGTTCTCGATTACCATGTGGATCACCGGAATCCAGCAGGGTACTCTATTGAAGGCAGTAAATCCTGACGGCAGCTTGAAATATACATTTATGGAGACACTTGCGAGGAATATTCCTTTCTGGCAGATGAGGACCATCGCGGGCCTTATCTTTACCGTGGGTATGCTGTTCTTTATCTATAACATCTATATGACAATCCGCAAGGGCAAAGCCCTGGCGGCGTCGCGGGCATAGGGGGAGGGTAAAATGGCGAATGAATTCCATAAAAAACTCCACAGTAGTCCGATTCTGTTTGCTCTGCTCGCAACTCTATCGATCCTTATCGGTACGACCGTTACGATGTTTTATCCGATGCTGACGCCGCAAATGCATCCTAAGCTCGAAAACCTGAAACCATATACGGCCCTTCAACTTGCCGGTAGAGATGTATACCAGAGGGAAGGATGCAATAACTGTCATACGCAGACGGTAAGGCCCCTGAAGACCGAGGTAATGAGGTACGGTGAATACTCGAAGGCAGGCGAGTTTGCCTACGATCATCCCTTCCTGTGGGGGTCAAAAAGGACCGGCCCCGATTTGGCGAGAATAGGCGGCAAGTATCCCGATGCCTGGCACTACAGGCATTTTGAGAATCCCCAGGCATTCTTTGCGCTGTCCAATATGCCGAAATACGGCTGGATAAAGGACAACAAGCTCGATCCGTCCGATGTTGAGGCTCACATGAAGGCCCTGGATTTCCCTTATACTCCTGAGGAGATCGCCGCGCTTAAAGACAAGACGGAAATGGATGCCCTCGTTGCATATGTGCAGGTAATAGGGATCGCCGTTACTCAGAAATCAATAGCAGCAGCAAAACCGACAACTGAAAGGGTGCACGAAGCCAACCCGTTGGCCGGCGACCCTAAAGCGATAGCCGACGGTAAGGAACTATACAAAAACAACTGCGCTTCATGCCACGGGGCCGACGGCAAAGGCAATATCGGTCCAAGCCTCGTCAACGATGTCTTCCTTTATGTAAAGGGCGACCTGCCTGACGATGCCTACTTTGAGGTCATTAGCAATGGAACATCCGAAGGTGTCGCATTAGATGGCAGAATAGCCAAGGGCGGCATGCCAGGGTTCAGCAGCTCGCTGGGTAAGAACAAGATTTGGTCGCTGATTGCGTATATACGATCAATTCAGTCCAAATAAGGAGGCGGAGATGGAGGAAGATCTGGACAACTTAGGAGAATTTCAGCTTGAGGAGAGTCAGGATGCCCAAAGAAAAATCCCGATGGGATGGCGCATTCTTTTTTGGGGGTTGATCATCTGGGGGATCTATTATTTTGTGGCGTATACTCCGGCCTTCACCGGATGGACCCAGGTGAAGGCTTATGAGGAGTCGATAAAGAAATAAGCGTTGCGAGTCAGCTTCACCACACCCTTTCGGATAATTGTTCGGGAGGGTGTGGTGAATAGATCGTAGAACTGTCTGACAACTAAATCGCGGTTGTCAAAGCGACTTTGTAAGGAGGTGAGTGAAAGTGAATATGAGCTCACAAGCGATAGCATATTTCGTCTTCGGGCTAACTTTAATTGTGCTTTTTGGCATCATCATCGGATTTTATTATTCGAAGAATAAAAAAAGGCAGAAGAAGGTCGAAGAAGCTAAATACAACATGATGGACGATGACGACTGAAGCAGTTCAACCTTGGAGGAGAATTGCTGAGATACTCCAGGCAGTTCTCATTCTGGGGCTTCCCTTCCTGAAGATAGGAGGAGAAAGCGCACTCAGATTTGATGTCCCCTCTCTTAGATTGCATTTCTTTGGCGTTACTCTGTGGATGGAAGAATTCTTTGTAGTCCTCATTGGGGTGATATTTCTCGCTTTTTTTATCGTGCTTATCACGATTCTATTCGGGAGAGTTTGGTGCGGCTGGCTTTGTCCCCAGACAGTACTGGTCGATTTCAGCCGCTTCATTGACAGGCTCGATGAAAAAAGTGTCGGCTACAAGGTTGCGGCTTACTCGGCTATTTTCGCCATTAGTGCTCTGGCGGCCGCGAACCTTATATGGTATTTTGTATCCCCGTATGAATTCATCGGTAGGCTTATTTCAGGCGACCTGGGGAGCGTCCTGCGAGGATTCTGGATTGCGATGACCGGGATAATGTTTCTAAATTTTGCATTTCTCAGACATAGGTTCTGCGTTACGGTATGTCCCTACGCAAAGGTCCAGAGCGTCATGTTCGACAATAAAACTCTCGTGATAGCCTTTGATGACGGAAGGAAAGAGGAGTGTATGAACTGCGGCGCCTGTGTCAAGACATGTCCGGTGGATATCGATATAAGAAAGGGCCTGGATTCCGCGTGCATCAACTGCGCCGAGTGCATCGATGCATGCGTGAAAATGATGGGCAGGAGGCAGAAGAAGGGCCTCATAGGTTATTCCTTCGGTCTGCCAGGAGAGGCCGGGAAATTAGTGAGGCAAAATGTAATACTCATAGGGTCGATTGTTCTAGCGTCTTTGTTATTCCTCATATATCTTTCGCTTTCAAGAGTCAGCATAGACATGACCGTCCTGCCGAACTCCGCTTTTTCTCCGAGGATTAATGCAGACGGTACAGTGCTTAACGCCTATGTATTGTCTCTTGAAAACAGAGGAGAGTCGGAACTCGATCTATATATGAGTGTAAAGGATGATGAAGGGACGATCAAGATGACGCCCGACAGCGTCCTTCTCGCTAAAGGAGAGAACAGAAAGGTCCCAGTTTATGTCTCCCTCAGAGGTAACATGCAGAATGGGATGACGAAGAGCATTACCTTTGTTCTCGAATCAAGGGGACCTGCGAAAATGCATATTTCAAAGAAGGCTAATTTTGTCATACCGGGGGTGGGCAAGTGAGGACGTTAATCATCGCTATAGTGTTGATGGGCCTGTCTTCTGTGGCAGGCTCTATAATTTTCGGCATCCGCAGCTTTGACGGCGTTGTCGTAGACAGCCCATACGAGACAGGGCTGTCCTGGGAAAAAGTCAGGAATGAGAGTGCTGCAACCGGATGGCATGCCGATGTGAAGAATGCGACACTCAAAACTAGTATCAATGAACTCGTAATTTCTGTCCGTGATTCAAACGGCCATTTGCTTAAGGACGCCGAGATGTCGATAACGGTCAGCAGGCCATCAACCAAGGCTTACGACATGACATATAAAGCAGAACCGACGGATGATGGCCTTTATAGGGCTTCTGTTTCTTTCCCGATCTATGGGTATTGGGACCTAAAGATCAGTATCCTTAAAGAAGGCAGACGCGCCAGCTTTGAGAAAAGGATCTTTGCAGAGAAAGGATGATGACCTATGAAGAGAATGGTTACTATCGCAACCCTTGCAACCATGATTTTTCTAAGCAGCGAAGCGATGTCGGAACAGGCACAAAAAAAGAACCCATATGAAGGCAACCCAAAGGCAGCGGCTGAAGGCGCCGAAGTGTTCAAGAAGAACTGTCAGGTCTGTCACGGTGCAGGAGCAAAGGGAGATCTCTGCCCTGATCTTACCACGACCAAGAAGAAGTTTGGAGATTCGGATGCAGACCTTTTATTAACGATATCCAAGGGCAGGCCCGGGGGCATGCCTAATTGGGATAATGCCCTGGGGGCGGACCGGATATGGAAGGTGATTACATACATCCGGAGTGTCGAGAAAAAATGACAGCGTTGGCGCGGTACATATGGAAGACGCCAAGAATACGCAGATCTGCGATCTGCGCTGTAATCGGACTGCTGAGCTCCTCCGGCATACTTTTACTCGAAAGCGCTTCTACACATGTTTACGCCTCTTCTTTAGTTGACGAATCGAAATGTGACTTTCAGAAAGGACCATGTGCCAAAAATATTGCCTACCTTGAAGTGACACTTGATATCACCCCGAAGCCTGTAAAAGCCATGGAGGAACTGTTCTTTTCAATCGTCATCAAGGGTGGCCCTACCGATGAGAGTCTGGTTCTTTATCTTGCTATGCCAGGGATGTATATGGGGGGAAATGAAGTTATTCTGAAAAAGGCATCCGATGGAAGGTATATCGGCAAGGGAATAATCCCTCGATGCTCAACTGGCAAGAGGCTCTGGTCAGCCACGGTCGATGTCCCCCTGAAAGGAAAGGCAGAATTCCTCTTTGATGTCATATATTGATTCGGTATACGTCCTAATGTTCATGACCGGGCTCCTTGGTGGCTTCGGACATTGTATTGGCATGTGCGGGCCTGTGGTGGCCGCATACTCGATTGGCCTTCGCGAACAGAGATACTTTGCCCATCTTCTTTATAGCCTTGGGAGAATCACCACATACAGCATTATGGGCGGTATGATTGGAATGACCGGATCTTTTCTGGGTGTTGCCGGATCGATTGGAAAGGCGCAGGGCGTGGTCGTTGCTCTTGTGGGTGGTGTAATGATTGTAATGGGCCTGGGCATTACCGGATGGATAAAGATACCGCGGAGCAAGGGAAAGATTGCAGGGAATCGTCTGGTCTCCTTCCTCCTTAGGAGCATGCGACTGATCTCAGAGGCAAGGGGCATAGGGATATATTTCCCAATGGGCTTGGTCTTGGGCTTCATGCCATGCGGTCTGCTTTACACCGTACTCATAGCGGCTGCCGGCGCTGGTGCGGCAGCGAGCAATCAGGTGAAAGGGCTGCTGAGCGGAATGGTTATGCTCTTCCTTTTCGGTCTCGGGACCGTGCCGGCGCTCTTCTTACTGGGACAACTGGCGTCGACATCGACGGAGCGTATCAGGGGCACACTATACAAGGCCTCCGGAGTTTTGATGATAGTGGCCGGAATCGTCTTCATCTACAGGTCGTTGCAGTGAGCCTAAGGCGCCTATGAGATGTGATCATTGTCTCCTTGATTTCCCAGACCGGGATGCTGTCCATCGCGAGATCGGTAGCAGTAAAAAAGTCTTTTGCTGCAATGGCTGTCACGGGATATACCGGTTGATACACGAAGAAGGCCTGGATAAATTCTACGAAAAGAGACAGTGGAACGACAGAGGCATCTCATCCAGCTTCTTCAATACCCCTATCGACATTTTGCCCTTTACTGATCACATCAGGGACGTAAATGACGAAAAAGAGATTGATGTCTATATTGATGGCATCCGATGCGCCTCCTGTGTGTGGCTTATTGAAAGGGTCCTTTCAAGGACGGAGGGTGTCGACTACATCAGGGTCAACTACGCGACCCACAAGGCGAGGATAAGGTGGAGACCTCAGGCGCTTGGGCTGGAGACGATACTGAAGAGAATACAATCCATCGGATACACTCCTAAACCCTATTCGGAGTCCTATGCGTTTAAGACTCAACGCTCCGAAACCAGGGACTTATTAATGCGCTTTGGAACCGCCGCTTTTCTTTCGTCGCAGTTGATGATTTACAGCATCGCACTTTACGCCGGCTATTTTCAGGGGATCGACTCGCAAAGCAAGCTCATATTTGAAGCTATCGCCTTTTTTCTCACCGCACCGATTATTTTCTATTCCGGCGCGCCGCTGATCAGGAGTACGCTAATCGGTCTTCGCAGCATGCGCTTCAACATGGATTCGCTGATTATTCTTGGGTCTGGCTCCGCATTTTTTTACAGTATCTATGAGGTGTTCGTAGGGGGCGAGGTATATTTTGACACCGCGGCTATGATCATCACCCTTATCCTGCTGGGCAGATATATCGAGTCGGCAGCCAAAGGAAAGGCGTCAGAATCCATAGAGCGGTTACGTGAGTTGAGTCCTAAGTCAGCGAGACTGGTGCTAAACAGGAATCAACCAGGACTCGAAGAGAAACTGAACGTTCCAATTGTTTCTGTAAAGATGGGTGATCTCCTTGAGGTCATACCGGGCGAGCGCATTCCCCTAGACGGCCGTGTGGTGGATGGCCGTTCGGAGGCAGATGAATCACTGATAACAGGTGAGGCGAGACCGGTCTCTAAAGACGTTGGTTCAGAGGTCATCGGCGGCAGTGTGAACCTTCACGGCAGTTTTATCTTCGAAGTCACAAAGACCGGAAAGGATACCGTTCTGTATGGAATCATAACAGCAGTGGAAAACGCGCAGGCGCATAAGCCGAAGATACAGACACTTGCGGACAGGGTAGTAGGTGTCTTCGTTCCCTTCATCCTTATAGTCTCGCTGTCAACTGTGTGCTATCATCTTATCGGCGGCTGGTCGCTTCATAAGGCTTTGATGACAGGTATTTCGGTACTCGTCATCGCCTGTCCGTGCAGTCTCGGTCTCGCTACACCGCTTGCTGTGCTGCTATGCACAACTGCGGCGTCATCGAAGGGCATACTCCTGAGGAGCGGTGAGGTGATTGAAAATATGTCCAGGGTCAGACATATTTTATTCGATAAGACAGGCACCATAACCCGTGGAAAGCCTTCTCTCCGCGAGGTTGTTGTCATTGATTCGTCTTATGACAGGGATTATATTACCGCACTCGCTGCCGCCCTCGAAGGCCGGTCCGAGCATAGCCTGGCTCATGCTGTCATGGAGGCGGTAAGGGTGCCCTCTTCTTCTCTCAATGCGATTCGGGTATCGGACTTCCGGGCGATACCAGGAAGAGGCGTGGAGGGAAAGGCGGACGATAAACAGATATTCATAGGTAATCGGGGTCTGATGATCGAACATGGCATGGCTCTACCTTCAGATTACTCTGTTGAACAAGAGATCGAGCGTTTTGAAGAGGCAGGTGGTACCACCATATTCATGGGCTGGGCCGGTGAGGTGAGGGCACTGATAGTAGTGGCCGATGTCCTTAGGGATGAGGTGCGGGAGGTGGTCGGGACTTTAAAAGGAATGGGATATACCCTTTCCCTCATAAGCGGCGATAATTCCAAAACTACGCGCTCGATCGCCTCAGCAGCCGGCATTGATCAGGCAATCTCCGAGACTTCCCCGACCAAGAAGAGAGAGGTGATTGCACAGCTTCAGGTAGATGGAGCCGCAGTGATGATGGTGGGCGACGGCATCAACGATGCCCCAGCCCTCACAGAAGCACTTGTCGGCGTCGCCATGGGTAGAGGAACGGATATTGCGATGGAGAGCGCCGATGCGGTGCTTGTGAGAAACGACCTCAGGACTATCCCTGCCTGCGTAAAACTCGCCACAACCGGATTCGCCATTATCAGGCAGAATATTTTTTGGGCCTTTTTTTATAACATGACTGCGATACCGCTTGCAGTTGCCGGGCTGCTTCATCCCATAGTTGCAGCTGGCGCAATGGCGACGAGTTCCCTTTTTGTCGTCGGGAATTCACTGAGAATCCGGAATATAAGAGGCGGGTGACAGTATGTGGACGATGGGGTTCCTGATCTTTCTTTCGATATTCCTGGGAGTGGGCGCCTGGCTCTTTTTCGCATGGGCTGTAAAGAGCGGACAGTACGACGATCCGGAGGGGCCTAAGTACAGGATGTTAGACGATGACGATGATGACGATGACAAGAAATGAACGATTCATGTCTGGCGTGCACTCAAAATTTATATGCGAGGTCAGGGATGAGAACGCCAAGGTCACCTCTGATAATCAGATATTATTTCTTGGCTTACCCTTGATAGAGTCGCAATATCTGAAAGTGAGGATTAGCGGGGTGGAGCAAACAGAAAAGCGGTGAACAGTGCGCGGCGAAAGACGCAACGCCAGAAAGATGGAGCTATAAGCAAGCTCCCTCGCTTTAATTGAGAGGAGTAACTTCTTTGGTATAGATGCGTGGTACATTTGAATACGCAATACTCATCCAGTCATGAAACTTTCGAGGAACTCGTCGCGAAAAATGGTCCGCGTAATCGAAGCGAAAATTGCCAGCATTTGTCAGTCTCATCGTTTGTCGAGACAGTCTGGCAGTGTTCATTTTTTTTTTGCAAAGCAACGGACACCAATGGTATATTCAGCTAGAGGGCAAGGTAACGAGGGTGAAGGATCTCATTACTGCAGAATAAGGAGCGTCGGCCCAGTAGGCAATAGAATCATGTGGACAATGACCCTTTTAATGCCTCTGTCCCTTGTCTTGGGCATCGGGCACTAGCTTTTTTTTACGTGGTCGGTGAAGGGTCGTCAGTATGACGACCCCTATGGCCCGAAACCACCTATGCTTGAAGACGATGACGGAAGGGAGCGCCACACAATAATGTCTCAGGAGATTAATCGAAGGAAGAAAGTTCACATGCTGCGCTTTGGGGAAACAAGACGTTGTGCTTCATGAGGGAATCGGAAGAACTGAATGAGCGTTTTGATTCTCTCGTTTCTGGCCGAAGGGACATGAAGATCGGGAGGTGTCGGAGATGACGGTAAAGGAGCTTTTGGAGAAAAAGGGTATGGGGGCTTTTGCCATAGAGGGTTCTCGCACCGTTGATGATGCGATCAGGCTGTTAAGCGAAAATAAGATCAGCGCCATCATGGTGAACGATCAGGGCAGGACGGTGGGGATATTCACCGAAAGAGACGTCCTCAGGTGTTATCTCACTACCGGAGGGAAACCTTTCAACGAGGTTCTCCTGACGGATGCGATGACACGTGACCTCATTGTTGCAGAACCTGAAGACGAAATGTGCGATATTATGAGCGTCATGATCGAGAAGTCCGTCCGCCATCTGCCGGTGACCGATGGCATGAGGATCATCGGGATGCTTTCGATCCGGGACATAGTCAAGGCACAGATCAAGGAGCTTCACGCCAGGATACACTATCTCAAGGATTACGTCTCGGGTATTCACGGAACGCACTGGATTTAGAGTCGGCTTTGGCAAGTCTGCGCATGCTGAAAGGGAGGTTTGGAGAAAACATGGTCGAAAGATATGGTGAAGTTGTCGAGATTGAGGAGAGGCTCAGGATCATCCCGGGGGCCAACACAATTGTTGGTGCATTGGACAAGCTCGTCAACTGGGGCCGCCTGTCGTCGCTGTGGCCCATGATATTCGGGCTTGCGTGATGCGCCATCGAGATGATGACGACGGGATCGTCACATTATGATTTAGACCGGTTTGGCATCGTCTTTCGCGGTTCCCCCCGCCAAGCCGACGTAATGATAGTCGCCGGAACGGTGACAAAGAAGATGGCGCCTTTGATCAGAAGGGTCTATGACCAGATGCCAGAGCCGAGGTATGTAGTAGCCATGGGGAGCTGCGCCTGCACGGGGAATGTGTATGATACATACAGCACCGTGCTTGGATGCGACAAGCTGCTGCCGGTAGACGTATATATCATGGGATGCCCGCCGAGACCTGAGGCGCTTATGCACGGACTGCTGAAGCTTCAGGAAAAGATTAGGGGCGAACACCTCAGGTGGAGCCGTTGGGGATAGGGAGTTCCGCAACCCAAGAGTTCAAGAGATCTTGGCTCGTGAGCAAGGTATGGACCAAAAAGAAATCGCGACATTGATAACGGAGCTTTATCCCGAAGAGGTCCTTGGTATTGCCGAGTCTGCTGATCAGGTATCAGTCGTTGTGCACAAGGGTAGGATAAAAGATATCTTGAAGGACCTCCGGGATGTCCCTGCAATGGACTTCAATCTCCTGTCGGATCTCTGCGGTGTTGACCATCTTGATGAAAAGAGACCGCGCTTTGAGGTCGTATATCATCTCTTTTCCCTTACGCATCGGCATATGATCAGGATAAGGGCCGGGGTCCGTGTGGATGATTGTTCCATCGACAGTATAGTCGGCCTCTGGGCCGGAGCCGACTGGTTCGAGAGGGAGTGTTATGACATGTTCGGCATCCGCTTTGACGGACACCCCGACCTGAGGCGGATACTTATGCCCGAAGAATGGGAGGGGCACCCTTTGCGAAAGGACTATCCCCTGAAGAGCGACCTTGGAGAGCATGAATGGAAGGAGTATCTGGAGGTCATCGATCTTGCGGAAAAACAGGCACTTCAGAATAAAATGAGAAAGCCCGCCGTAGGATTAAATCTGGAGCCAGACTTGACCGAAAAACCCGTAAAGATAGTTCAGAGAAGCGCCGGGATAGGAGACAAAGAGGTCGACAATCCAGAGCACGATCTGCGGCTCTCCTTCCCCGGGCGTACGAAAACACTAACGCTCAATGTAGGACCCCAGCACCCAGCGACCCACGGGGTGCTGCGTCTTGTACTCGAACTCGACGGCGAGACGGTGGTAAAATGCACCCCCCATGTCGGATATCTCCACAGGGGCACTGAGAAACTAGCTGAAAACAGGACATACCTAGCCGCGTTGCCTCTAACAGACAGACTTGATTATGTCTCCAGCATGTCGAACAGTGTCGGATATTGTGTCGCTGTCGAGAGGCTCTTCGGCATCAGCGCCCCCGGGAGGGCCACGTATATCAGGACTATGATGTGCGAGATGACGAGGGTAGCCAGTCACCTTTTATGGCTGGGTACTCACGCCCTCGACATCGGTGCGATGACGGTATTTTTGTATGCCTTCAGGGAACGTGAACGCCTGCTGGACTTGTTCGAAAAGTCCTGCGGCGCACGGCTTACCGTTAGCTATGCAAGAATAGGCGGCGTGAGGAACGATGTCTCGCAGGGGTTTATAGACGGAGTTTACAGTTTCATCGGGGACTTCCCGGGCAGGGTGCACGAGTATGAGACCCTTATTAACAAGAACAGGATCTGGCTTCAGAGGACGAAGGGCATAGGTGTCATCAGTGCAAAGGAAGCACTTGACCGGGGACTGACCGGCCCGACCCTGAGGGGGTCTGGGGTTGATTATGATATAAGGAAATACAGGCCGTATGAAGCCTACGGCGAAGTCGAATTCGACATCCCTGTGGGCGAAAACGGGGACGTGTATGACCGGTACAGATGCAGGATGGAAGAGCTGAGACAGTCAACCAGAATCATTAGACAATGTCTCGACAAGCTGCCGAAGGGTCCGATCATGGCGCCGGACGCAGCAAAGTATACCCTTCCCCCAAAAGAGAGGGTACTGGGAGACATGGAGTCTCTGATCCACCATTTCAGCATGATCACCAAGGGGCCTGTGGCAGCGCCTCGAGCGGAGGTCTATTCAGCCATAGAATCTCCCAGGGGCGAGCTCGGCTTCTACATCATAAGCAACGGCAGCGGAAGGCCTCACAGGCTAAGGGTCAGGACACCGTCGTTTGTTCACGTATCAGCGTTGCCCAAGTTGTGCGAGGGGTATCTTCTGGCTGATGTCATCGCGAACATCGGAACAATTGATATAGTCATGGGCGACTGTGACCGATAGACAGGAGGGGACATGATAAAAGGAGTCCAGCTTTTTAGGGACCTCGACGGGCGCGACGAAACGGTCATCTCCGAGCTTGTGCGGGAGAAGCAATGCAAGGCAGGGCAGACTGTTTACAGGGAAGGAGATCCAGGAGACCAACTGAACTTTGTCATGAATGGCAAATTGAAGGTATGCAAGACCACCGCCGAGGGAGAGCAATACTGCATTGTCTCGCTGACCGAGGGCGAGATCTTTGGCATCATGTCTTTCCTCGACGGGAGCCTCCACGATGCCACGATCATTGCCGATGCTGATACGCATCTTCTGACCCTCAGCAAGTCCGATTTCGACAACCTCCTTGCAACCGACGCGTTGCTCGCCGCAAAGATACTACGGAATCTGGCTATACACTTGGCGTCGCTCGTCAGAAACATGAATTCGCAATACATGGACCTCATGCATTACATGTTCAGGAAATCCAAATGAACAGGACACGGGGAGTCGCTGAAGAGATTCTCGGGGTTAAAGAGTCATTCATCAATTCAGAAACGGCCCTGCTGCCGGCCCTGCACATCGCCCAGAAGAGGATGGGCTGTCTCAACGAAAAGGCATTGGCCCTGGTGGCCGAGACCCTGAGTCTCCCCAAGGCAAGGGTAAAGGGCGTCGCCTCTTTTTACTCCATGCTGCACCTCAAGCCAACGGGAAGGCATATCATCCGGCTTTGCAATAACGTCGTCTGTATGATCATGGGGGCTGAGCGTTTAGTCGATATGCTCGGGCTGCGGTATGGTCTTCAGCCTGACGGCACGACTCAGGACGACAGGTTCACCCTTGTCATAATGGAATGTATCGGGGCATGCGGCACCGCCCCAGCCATGCTCGTTGACAATGACTTCTATCCGAACCTGACGGAGGAAATCATCGTGAACATTCTTGAGGGGTACAAGTAGCGATGGCCCATATCTTATTGAAACACATCGATCATCCCGGTTCCCGTGACATCGGGGTCTACATGAAATCAGGAGGATACCGCTCCCTCGAAAAGGCCCTAGCAATGAAACGCTCGGACATAATAGATGAGATGAAACATTCCGGCCTTAGGGGACGGGGAGGCGCAGGTTTCTCCACAGGCGTCAAATGGTCTTTCTCGACCCTCACCCCTAACTTGCCCAAATATCTTCTCTGCAATGCAGATGAGGGTGAACCGGGAACTTTTAAAGACAGGCCTATACTTGAGGAAAATCCGCACCTCTTGATCGAAGGGATGATCATCTCTGCGTATGCGCTTGGGGCTGAATATGGATACATCTATCTGCGGCGTGAATACCCGGCGGCACTCGGCATCCTCGAAAAAGCAATCAGGGATGCCTATAAGAACAATCTTCTTGGCCGGGATATCCTGGGCAACGGGATTCAGTTTCAGCTATCTGTTTTTCAGGGGGCGGGCGCCTATATCTGTGGCGAGGAGACGGCGCTCATAGAGTCCATGGAGGGGCAGAGGGGACAGCCAAGGATAAAGCCGCCCTTTCCCGTTACCGATGGCTATGTCGGAAAACCGACTGTGATAAACAATGTCGAGACACTCGCGAATGTGCCCTATATCATCGAAGCCGGCGGAGCTGCTTATTCAAAGATAGGCAGTCCCAGCTGTCCCGGTCCCAAGCTCTTTTCAGTAAGCGGCCATGTGAAACGCCCGGGCGTATACGAGCTTCCCATGGGTATCAGTCTGAGAGAGATCATTTACGATCACTGCGGTGGGATCAGGGATGACAGGGCCCTGAAGGCGGTCATACCCGGTGGCATATCAACGCCTGTACTGCCTGCCAACAATATAGATTGCCCGATGGACTTCCTGAACCTTCCAAGGCATGGCAGTATGCTCGGTTCCGGGGCGGTCATGGTCTTTGATGAGACGGTTGACATGTCATGGGTTTGCCTCAGGGCTACCCGCTTTTTTGAACATGAGTCCTGCGGCAAATGCACGCCCTGCAGGGAAGGCGTTGGCTGGATGGCTGCAATTCTCGCAAGGATGCACGCCGGACAAGGGAACTCAGGCGATATAGAACTTTTGCTCAACGTTGCCCTTAACATCTCAGGGAATACCCTATGCCCGTTGGGAGATGGGGCCGCTTCGGTGGTAAAGAGCTTTCTCAGGCACTTCCGTCGGGAGTTTGAAGAAAAGCTGGAGAGAAAATCGTGCAGCGCTGAGAGAGCATGATCACCGTCACCATAGATGGAATGCAGGTCGTTTTACAAAAGCCTGTGACTATCTTAGAGGCAGCAAGGCAACTCGGCATTGTGATACCTACCCTCTGCAATCACGAAAGCCTGGAGCCTTATGGAGGTTGCAGGCTATGCCTTGTGGAGATAGAAAAGACCCCCAGGCTCCAGACCGCCTGCACTCAATACGTCGATGACGGGATGGTGATCTATACCGGATCGCAGGCGGTAATCGAAGCGAGAAGGTCCGTACTCGAATTCCTCCTGATCAACCATCCCCTTGACTGTCCAGTCTGCGACAAAGCCGGACAGTGCGAACTGCAGGATGCTGTCGCTAAATACGGCGCCCCGGCCGGAAGGTTCATAGAGGACAAGAGGAATGTACCCGAGAATTTTGAAGACCCTCTCATCGTCAGGAACATGCAGAGATGCATCTCGTGCGCGAGATGCATACGGATGTGTGACGGTGTCCAAGGGGCCTCTGCGATCTGCATGGTGAACAGGTCTGGAAAGACGCGCGTCGAACCATTCTCAGGCGGCAGATTCGATTGCGAATACTGCGGCAACTGCTTGACAGTCTGCCCCGTGGGGGCACTCCTGTCAAAAGACAACAGACATGCCTACCGGCCCTGGATGATCGACAACACAGTCACTTCTGTTTGCCCCTTCTGCGGGGTGGGCTGTTGCCTGAATATCCAGATCAGGGACAATGCCATAGTGAGGGTGGTCCCTCAGGGCAGCGGGGTCGGCAAGAGCCTGCTATGCAACAGAGGGAGATTCGGATGTGACGTCGTAAAGTCCTCTAATCGGCTTACCTCTCCTCTCATCAGAACAGGTGAAGGGTTAAGAAACGTGACCTGGGACGAAGCGATCGGTTTCGTTGTCGAAAGGCTGGTGGGGATAAAGCAAAGATACGGAGGTACAACCATTGGTGGCATAGCCTCAGGGAGATGCTCAAATGAGGACAATTACGCCTTCCAGAAATTTTTCAGGTCAGCGCTGGATAGCAACAATATCGATTCAGCGGCGGGTCTCTCGTATGGACCTGTACGCAGGTTTCTTGAGGGGGCCATCGGGCGGGCTTGTGCTGCAAACGATATGGAACGTATCTCAAGGTCTCGCGCCGTTTTGGTGATTGGCGAAGACCCAACCTCCGTCAACCCTGTGCTCGGCCTGCAAATTCGCGCTGCCTCGCGAAAGGGCATACCGGTGATAACAATCGGCCACATGCCGGGATTGAGGCTATATCAGGCCATAAAGCTGACTGCCCGTCCTTCTGCGGAGACGATCCTCCTCAGAGCCCTCGTTTCTGCTCTAAAGACCAGCACCGAACCGGCAGGCAGCAATTCTGTCCTGGATGATGCGCTCAGATCAGTAAGGCATGTGTCTCTGAAGGAGGCAGAAAGCATGTGCGGTATATCGCAGAGGCGTCTGGATGAGGCCATCGTGGCACTCGTGGGCGCGAAGGATGTATCCATCATCATCGGCACACATTTGGTAAGAAGGGAGGACGGGCACCTGAACCTCCTCATGATCGCCTGTCTCGCATACCTGCTTCAGGGCCGCATCTTTATTATGTCCGAATCGCCGAACGATTACGGCCTTTTTGACATGGGATGCCATCCGTATGCGCTGCTTGGCGCAATGCCTTCTAGGACGGGGCTAGGTGTTATGGAGATGATTGATGCCGCGGTCTCGGGCGGGCTCAAGGCCCTTTATGTCATGGGAGACGACATCTTCTCTGTTTTGCCCGACAAAGAGCATGTGAAGGCCGCTCTGTCGGCTCTGCAACTGTTAGTGGTTCAGGACAGCTTCCTTACGGAAACGGCTGGGATGGCCGATGTGGTCTTACCCGTTCCTTTCTGGGCCGAACAGGAGGGCTCGTTCACCAATCTCGAAAGCAAGACCCGTCAATTCGGCAAAGCGTTGCAGGGCCCTGGGAAAGAAGGCTGGCGTATTATATCGGAAATTAGTAAAGGCCTCGGCTACTATATGAACTATAATGACGCAGCGCAGGTGCGGGCGGAGATCGAATCGACAGCCAGTCTCCAAAAAGTCGGGGCTGACGATGAGCGTGCGAGAATCCTTTGCGCCCCATCTGAATTGGACTATCAGCCTCACGAGGATGACGGGAAGATTGTCGCATTGGTAGATTTTCCACTACTAGGACAAAGTCCCGAATACGGCTGTTCGCCGACGCTGAAACTCGTCACCCGTGAGCCTTATGTCAGACTGGGCACGACACTGGCGGGACATTTGTCCATAGAGGACGGCGATGAAGTCTCCGTTTCATCTGATATGGGGACATTGCGGCTTCATGCCGTCATCGATGCAGATCTCCCCGGCAGCACAGTCATGATACCTCGATCCACGGGAGATAAGGGTATTCTCACACTGATGAAGTGGAGGATGAATCAGGTCACGAAGTGCCCGGTATTCGATAAAACCGAGGTTGTGATCTCAAAAATACCGGGGAATCAGGAGCCGTGAGATGACAACTAGGGAGATCATCGAAAGGGCATTCTTCTTGGATATCCTCAGGGGCTTGGCCCTGACCCTGAAGATGTTTTTTAAACGTTCTGTGACGAGACAATATCCCGATGAGAAGAGACCGCCTGAACCGGGATTCAGAGGTCTGCATGCCCTCGCCAGAAAAGGTGACGGCACGGCGAGATGTGTGGGCTGCGGTCTATGCGTGGCTGTCTGCCCTTCCCAATGCATTCATCTATACACAACCGACGGACCAAACCATGAAAAGATTGTCGAGAGATATGAGATCGAGGTCCTTAAGTGCCTGTTCTGCTCCTTATGTGTGGAGGCATGTCCTTTTCAGGCAGTCGTCCTCACCGAGCAATACGAATGTGCCGACTTTACAAAAGACGCGTTATATATGACCAGGGACAGACTTCTCACGAACTGGGACAACTATATGACTGAAGATAAGGGGAAGGTCTACTTCGATCACTTCTGGAAACCGAAGAACAGTGATTTCAGCAGCCCCGATAATCAGGCCGGATCAGATCCAGAAACCGTCAGATAAAGAGCAAATCAAGCCTGTTCCGATAACATTAACACAAGCACTGGTTTAGTGAACTACCCCCACTTAACTGCCTACGGCAGTTGAAGTGGCGGTTTCGCGTATCATCGACCCCTGCGTAGTGCGGGTACTGACCACTACACGTCTTACGATGGTCTCCACGCACGTAGATGCGGACCGTCCCAGCCCTATGTGAGAATCGCTCTTCTGTTTCCGAAACCCCACGGTCTTCTGACCCTCAAAATTAAGTGTGCTAATCTTATTCATGGCAAGTCCTCCCACTCTCGGTTTGTTGAATCTTTCCCGATACAACATACCTGATCGGGGGACTTGTCTTCTACCTCTTAATCATAAGGTCTATGCGGATCTGATACCCCTAACACCAGCAAGCTCAAGAAAAATCACCTGCTCTGAAAAATAATAATTTTCTCTTCATATCGGCAAGACATCCAGCGGTCTATCCCTTTATGGATGAGCCTATGAGAAGTAGTGTCACGCCATCAGATAGGAGTATGAGGTTAAGCGTAGCGCTTATGGCATGGAGTTTTCGGAATTTCTTCGTGGCTGATGCGTCGTCCAGAAGCGATTGAGAAGAGTTGACTTCCTGCTTGACGCGGCGGATTTTCGGATAGAGTTTGAAAAATACAAAAACATTAATAGCGAAGGCAATAACGGCGAGAATGAGAGACCAGCGGAATGCTACTTGCGCAAAAGCAGACCTGCAAAGCGGTAGGATCAAGAGTACGAGGACCGAAACGACCAGGGTGAAAAGGAAATAATCCGGAAAGAGCTTTTCCACTATCTCTCCCGCCTTGTCTCTGCCATATGACCTGAAAATTTGCGGTGTCACAATAAAAGTAAAGAGGCTTATCCCCCCTACCCAGAGGGCAAGCATGAGTGTGTAGACTGAATGAGTGAAAGTTGTCATAATATTACCAGCATCTCCCTGCCAGGGATGTCACCAATTTCTCGGCGAACTAACCTCAAATTGTACTCAGCCGCCAGAGCGCCTTAGTAAAAAGCCCATAGCTTTCAGCTCTGACATAAGCCTGTCCCGATAGTCGCCCTGAATTTCGAGGGACGTATCTTTAATTGTGCCGCCCCTGCCAAGTTTCGACTTCAGCTGTCTGAGGAGTTCATCCATTTTCTTCTGCGGTATCTGAAAACCATCTATTACCGTGACAGTCTTTCCGTCCCTGCCTTTCCTATCAAGACGAACAGTCACCTTTTGCTGCGCAGCAGGCACACTGGGCTATAGAGCTTCAACGGGTTTCTATTTGCGAGAAACCGTCTTGTCCGTAGAATTCACCTATTTCCACTTTTCGTCCGGCATTGTTTATTTATTTCTTATTTATGGAAAGATTCTTTTTTTAATTCACAGAACCATTCCAAAGTCTTTTCATTATTATAAATGTTATATTTCTCCTTATTATTTCCTTTAACTACAAAAAATCTTTTTCTCGTCTTATCAGAGAAGCTTTCTTCGATCCACATATCCAAGATTTCGACAACACTGATTTTCTCATCATTAATGAAAAAAGCTCGTGGAGTTTCCTCTCCTCGATAACCTGAATGAGCTATAACTCTGATATTCTCATAAGACATCGGATTCTCCGTGCATAGCCAGCCTGACTTTCAGTCCGGCGGATTCAAAGGCGACCCGCCTTGTTCCACCAACTTATTACGTATTATCTTTTCGTTATTCTCCGCAGCAATTTGCCGGGCAGCGTATCAACAGCCCCGAGCGCGCCGTGCGGGCACACTTCGATGCAGCAATAGTATCAGATGCATTTATCATAATCGAAATCTATTTTTCTGTCATTGAGCTGTAATGCAATATCCACCCTGATAGCCGATAGGTATCACGTGCCGCAACTGTTAAGGACTTCGTCCTGAAGCCCACTCCGCATAAGCTAAGCATGAAAGCTGCCCATCTGTCGGCCTCAGCGCTTTGCGACACAGGAGACGGTGATAGTTTCTTTTGGAAAACAACCGACGGAGGCTCAGCAAGGGGAAAAACCAGTTATGTCCTGAAGTACCGACAGTCCATGGATCGCGTGTAAAGCAGTCTTACTGTCTGGGGTTCACCGACTGCGCCGCATCAAGGGCACTTTTACAAAGTAAAGAATGCCGTTTGAAATGCGAAGTCCAATTGATGGGCAATGCTCCGCAAAGTGCTTTCTAACATATACCACCAACGAACTTCCCACTGATGTCCCGACAATAAACATAGGTATATGTACTTGATCAACTGAGACTCCATAAATGCTGATGCTGAGAACAATGGTGGTCTTAAACGTATTTCTGCAAATTGTCCATTTGCTATTTCTCCAATTTTACGCAGAAAAGCCGCTTTGTGCATGAGTTCGTTCAAAAGCGATAAGGCCCGTGTCCTTAGAATGAACCACGGGCCTTCGCAGAGAAACTAATGGAACTGTCGTTATTTGTGTTGCATTAGTTCAAACGCCTTCTGGCACTTCATGGCCGCAGCTTCTGACATCCTCTCGGCGTCTTCGGATCTCTTCGCTGCGTCTTCAGCCCTCTTCAGGTAGGAAGGATCGATCGTCGCTGCCTGACAACTGCACTGATTCGCCTCTAGTTTACTCATTCTGTCAATTAGCGGATCGTTCTGCTGCTTCACATAATCCTTTGATGCGCATCCCAACAAAAATATAAATAAGGCTGCCATGACCACAAATATTACTCTTTTCATTCTATTCACCTCCTTTTTCTATAATTGTACTACATTATTCTTGCCAAGAGAATAATCGAAAGACAGACCCTGATTTGATGAAGATAGGGCTGCGAAAAACAAATCACCAAAAGAGGGTCTGAAATGGGTGTATTATGGATAAATTCTTATTCCTCTCAACGAAATGTGTGATTCCCCCTCAAGACTTTCGGTTGTACTCAACACATTTATATCATGTTTTGAAGGAGTTTTTTATCCTGTGAGATAGTCAAATAAGATGCTCAAGCAGCCTCGAAACATTTTTTCAGATCCTTGCTGTGACCTGCAAAAAGCCACTGGAAGTTGCAAATGTATAAACCGGACATTTTAACTTTGCCGGAAAGCGGACATTTTAACTTTGCCTTGACAATGATTTCGTTGAAATTGACAATTGTCAATTAACGTGATATAAAGGAATTCAGTAGAATCTGAAACTTTGACAAAAATAATGAAGGAGAAACTATGATGGCTACAAGAAAATCTCTTCGTATCTGGACTCTCTTTGGCACTTTGATAATCGTTGCCTCGCTACTGGCGTTTGCGCTTACCACGGGACTCCGCGCCGCACAGCAGCCTGCGCCCACGGAGAACAAGGGTATTACTATTACTCCGCTCTCCGCAGTGGACCTTGGTCCTGAAATCTCTGGGATGCAAGGTCGGCAGCTCCGGCTCCGGATGCTAACGATCGAGCCTGGCGGAGTCCTCGGAGTTCATAGCCACAAGGATAGGCCTGGGGCTGCATATGTGCTCAAGGGAACGATTATAGAACACCGTGGCGACGTGGCGAAGGAGTATGGCGCGGGGCAGACCTGGGCTGAGGATGGGAATGTTATCCACTGGCTTGAGAACAAAGGGATAAGTCCGGCAGTGTTAATCGTAACGGACATTTTCAAACAGCCGTAAGTACTGAATAAAGCGGTTCTTAAACTGTCCACACAATGGGGGCAATCTTTCCCATCATACTCATCCTGGGCTATTTGTCTTCACAGAGGAGCTTCATTCAGCTGGATCACCAAGAACGCAGCTCCTCCTTTAAATGACTAAATCAATTTTATCTATCCATCACCCTTGTCCTGCCATCAGGGAGACATTCCATATTGTTCCCCACCACTACGTTATCCTTGCCATCTAAGCTCACTGCTACAAGGGCCTCAGCCGTGTTTCTTATCACCTGGGCGATCTGCTCTTGGGTAAAGACCTGTATCTTCTCGGCCACCAGGCGACAACGCCCGGCAACCTCGACTTTGCGACTTTTCTGGTCACGGCCTACGATGTCAGCATCAAGAGTAATCTTTGCCCACGGCCCCAGCCAGAAAGTAGAAAATTGCGCATCAGTCTGAGCCCTAGTGACAGTAATTGTCTGCACGGCGGATTCATTATCTGCAACGACACCGATTCTTCTTGCCATTGCCTCCTTAATGAAATCGGAGAGCACTAAATCTTCAACCTTGACTTTTGAACCAAACCACACCTCATTCAGTCTGAAATCGGCAACATAAACGCCGGTCGACACATAGGTAATATCCTTGGCCTGCAATTTATAATCAACCACTGGCAAAGCGGCTACCTGTTTTTTTTCCATGATCATTGCTAAGGTGCCCGCGCAGCCGCCAAGAATAGTAGAGGCAAGCAGCACGAAGGCCAAAATTGAATATCTTTTCATCATTCCTCCAATCAGTATTTACAAGAATACATATTCTGTGAATTTGCAGTGCTTCCTGGACTTGCGAAGACTTTTCATATTGCAGTGTCATAACCCACTCTGTAATGTCCCGCATGCTTTCCCATATAAAATAATTGGGGCTATCATTTCCATACTTCAGTATAGCCCTTAAATAAAGCCCGTTTGATATACGAGCCTAGTCTTAAGCTTTCTACGTTCATGTTAATGGCTGTTTATCGGTCAGTGCAATTATATCAGATTTCACTGTGCGTATTGTGAAACAGCCTCTTGACCAATGCATCTTAGGGTGGCTTGAAGCGCACTCCTGTTAGCCGGCTCGGGGGGGCATGCCCTCGCTTGCTTGAATGGCCTGATAGCGCGCTCTTTCCCCGACATTTATAAATAATCCAGGCGAGAAGCCAGTGGTTTCAATAGCAGTACTGCAAACAAGTTGTCAAGAAAAACCATCACAGACCATACCTCCGAAGAGTGCAGCCATGCTTGCACTTAAACAATCCCCCTAAATATTTTCACGCGACATGATATTTTAGGCATACGGACAAAATGAGGCCATTTGCGTTTGCAGCATATTGCCACTCATCTCACATAGTTGATGCTATATAATTAAACTAAACAGTATTATATGAAGAATGATATTATAGACAGGTTTCACTGAGTTAACCAAGAATGGTTTAGGGCAGACAAGCATTATTAATAGCGGGGCACATTAATCCTATGAAAGCTAATTTATTTATGCTTACGGTGTTTCTTTTTCTCATATTATTGTCTTCTTCAGTTAATGCAGCATACAAAGGCAATGACAATAGCATTCAGGTGCAGGTGCCAATCCTCCTTTACCATCGTTTCGGACCCATCGTTGCTGATAGTATGACTGTAACAACAAAAGTTTTTGAATCTCAGCTGCAATACCTTATCAGTAGCGGGTACGTTGTGATTCCACTGCGGCAACTTGTGGATTATTACTTGAGGAAAGGGCCCCCACCCCCCCCAAAGGCGGTTGTCATTACTGCCGATGATGGCCACAAATCAGTATACACGGATATGTTTCCTCTCATAAAGAAGTACCGCATTCCGGTAACGCTTTTCTTATATCCTTCCGCTATATCAAACGCATCATATGCCATGACTTGGGACCAACTCAGTGAGATGAAAGCCACTGGTCTTGTTGACTTTCAATCACATACTTACTGGCATCCAAACTTTAAAAAAGAAAAAAGGAAGTTAACTCCTGGCGGGTATGAGGAGTTTGTGGATATTCAATTGACCAAAGCAAAGAACAAACTTCAAAAAGAACTCGGGCTTAAAGTTGACATGCTGGCGTGGCCCTTTGGCATTTATGATGATGAGCTTATACGCAGAGCCACCGCGATTGGTTATATCGCAGCCTTCACTCTAGAGCGTCATCACACAACGGTTTCTGACAATATAATGGCCCTTCCACGTTATCTTATGACTGACTCCGACAGGGGAAAAACCTTTGAGAGGATAATTGAGCGAAGGCCACCACAAAAGGGCCATTAAATTGCAGGTTTATCAATGAGCCAAAGGTAAAAGAAGCCAGCTTTGAGGGATTTGAGAGAGGTCAGAAAATGGTAGGAAAAATAATTAAGAGCGCACTTGTGGTTTACATTGTGACCGCGATTCTAATGCCTGTCCACGGACACGCATTAGAATACACAACAGGCAAAGTCCTGGACTTCATCACGAAAAGGCCCATAAAGGGAGCATCCGTCACCATAGATAACGAAGTAGTCCTTACTGATGAAAATGGGGTGTTTGTCACAAAATCCCAGTCAAACAAGGTAGCGGTGAGAGCTCACGGGTATGTGAGGGCTGAGCAGCCAATTGGCGGCCAGGTTGTCAACGCCCCTCTACAGATACATCTGATGCCCTTTGAACCAAAAGCGCTTTACCTTTCCTTTTTTGGGATAGGCAGCAGGAAACTTCGCGATTCCGCTCTAAAACTCATTGAAGAAACCGAAGTTAACGCCCTCGTCATCGACGTCAAGGGTGACAGGGGCAACATAGTATTCAGGAGTTCTATTCCTTTAGCAACAGAAATAGGAGCTCAAAGGATAATACCAGTGAAAGATATGAGGGGTTTGATAAGCTCTCTCAGAGACAGAGGCATATACACAATAGCACGGATAGTGGTGTTCAAGGATGATCCTCTGGCTTCAGCGAAAACCGAATTGGCGGTAAAGAGCGCAAACGGATCGGTATGGCGAGATAAAGAGAAACTTGCGTGGGTAGATCCCTCGTCAAAGAAAGTTTGGGATTACAATATAAACATTGCTGTTGAAGCTGCTGAGTATGGCTTTGACGAGATACAGTTTGACTATTTGCGATTTCCGGATGCGGCGGGACTTAAATTTTCAGTACCAAACACTCAGGAAAACAGAATCAATGCGATCACCGGTTTTCTTATGCAAGCCAAAAAGGCTCTGATTCCCTACAATGTCTTTCTGGCCGCGGATATCTTTGGCTATGTATGCTGGAATCTTAATGATACTCTCATTGGCCAGAAACTGGAAGACCTCATCCCTTATCTTGACTACATTTCACCGATGCTCTACCCCTCAGGATTCCGCTACGGGATTCCGGGGTTTAGAAATCCTGTTGCCAGTCCTTATGAAATAGTTTATCTTTCCCTAGAGAGAGCACGAAGCCGGACCCACCTGTCATCAATCCGTTTCAGACCGTGGTTGCAAGCGTTCAGAGATTATGCCTTTGACAGAAGATTTTTTACCGGCGAGGAAATAAGAAAGCAGATAGACGCGGCCGAAGAGTTTGGCGCCAAGGGCTGGATGCTCTGGAATCCTCACAACGTCTACTCTAGCGACGGATTAAAATACAAAAAGGCTCATGCGGCCGCCCCAGACAGCAATAACACCGGAAAGGTTGCCAAACGAATCTGAGATTGTCTGGCTCATTCGACATCACAGCTGCAGTCGTGGAGATGGTAAAAACATATTTGATACCGCGAAGACTTAACATTCTCCCTAAAGTCATCCTCGGGCTGTTCCTATGCCTGACTCTTGAAACATCATCACCGCTGACAGCGCTGGCAAAGAACGGGGATTCTCCGCGCCTACTACAGGCGAAGCAACTGGCTCCTATTGCCAGTATTGTAAACAAAGCGATACGCTCAGGCCAAATCCACGGAGCGGTGGTAGTAATCGGCAATGAGGGAAAGATAGTTTATCGTAAGGCTTTCGGTTACCGCGCAGTTGAGCCAAAAAAGCTGCCCATGAAAATAGATACCGTTTTTGATTTGGCATCTTTGACTAAAGTAGTCGCCACTGCCACCGCAGTGATGCAACTATCGGAGTCGGGAAAGTTGAACATCCAAGAACCAGTCACAAAATATTGGCCCGAGTTCGGATCAAATGGCAAACAAGATATCACGGTGCTTGAACTTTTAACGCATTATTCGGGAATCAGGCCTGACTTGAGGATGACAGAGGACTGGTCTGGATATGATACGGCTATCAGAAAGATCATCGCTGAAAAACCAATACGGCCTCCAAACACAAGTTTTATTTACAGTGATGTCAACTTTATAATCCTCGGCGAACTTGTCAGGAGGATCTCCGGTGAGCCGCTCGATGTTTACTGTGCTAACCATATTTTTAGGCCTTTGGGTATGAAAGACACCCTTTTCAACCCCCCGGCTTCTCTGCGTAACAGGATTGCGCCAACTCAATATCTGCACGGGAATGGCGGGAAGATGCTTTGGGGAGAAGTTCATGACCCTACCGCCTATCGGATGGGCGGTATCGCCGGCGACGCAGGACTCTTTTCTACCGCAGATGATCTTGCCAAATTCGTAAGAATGCTATTGGCGGGAGGTGGCGTCAATAAGACAATTGTCCTGAGTCCGCGCACGGTTGAAATGATGAGCATGCCCCAGGGCCCCTCTGACAAACTGCCTCTGCGGGGCCTTGGCTGGAATGTCGACTCTCCCTTCTCCTCAAATCGCGGAGAGCTGCCTCCTGTGGGTTCTTTCGGACACACCGGCTTCACCGGGACGTCTATCCAGATTGACCCGATAACAAAGACCTTCGTAATTATTCTAACCAATAGAGTTCATCCAAACGGCAAAGGTAACGTAAAACAGCTGAGGTGTCAAATCGCGCAGCTTGTAAGCGATAATTTAGGCTTGGTGACAGTCAACCAAGTCCTGGCTAGTCGTCCCTCTCTTAGTACCTACTTCCAGTCAATGAAAGAGCATCAAGAGTTAGATTTAACGAAGGGTAAGGTACAAACGGGCATCGACGTATTGGAGTCTGACAATTTCTCACTTCTATCAGGTCTGCGAATAGGTCTCATCACTAATCAGACAGGCTTGGATTCAGAAGGGAGGAGAACTGTGGATGTCCTCTATAAGGCACCTGGAATAAAACTGACGGCAATCTTCAGTCCGGAACATGGTCTTTCGGGCCAAGAAGATACAAGGGTTGCCTCATCTTTTGAACCGTCAATAGGCGTGCCCGTTTACAGTCTTTACGGGGATGTAAAAAGGCCTACCCAGGACATGCTCGATGGCCTGGATGCGCTGGTTTTTGACGTCCAGGATGTCGGTGTCCGCTTTTACACTTACGTCACGACCATGGCTTATGCAATGGAAGCCGCCGCAAAGAAAGGAATAGCCTTTTACGTTCTTGACCGGCCAAACCCCATTACCGGATCTGCAGTAGAAGGGCCCGTAATGGATAAAGACCTGGAGTCGTTTGTCGGTTATTTCCCGTTGCCGCTCAGACACGGGATGACAGTGGGAGAATTGGCGAGGATGTTTAATGTTGAAAATAAGATAAGGGCCAACTTGCAGATCGTGAAAATGCATGGTTATAAGCGAACTTACTGGTATGATGAAACCGGGCTACCATGGATCAATCCATCACCAAATTTACGCAGCCTGAATGAAGCCATCCTGTACCCTGGGGTGGCACTGGCCGAGGGCTCGAATGTTAGCGTAGGACGGGGGACAGATACACCCTTCGAGCTGCTGGGGGCACCCTGGATCAACGCTGAAGACCTCTCAAGGTATTTGAATAAGCGTGAGATTAGCGGCGTAAGATTTGTCCCTGTGGATTTTACCCCGAGGAGCAGCCCCTTTAGAAATCAGGCATGTCATGGCATTAAAATCCTCCTCGCCGATCGTCAATTGCTAGACCCGGCGGTTCTTGGAGTCGATATCATTAGTGCACTGTATAGCCTCTATCCGAAACAATTCCAGATCGACAAAACATTGAGTCTCGTTGGATCTCGCTCAGTTCTCAAGGCAATCAAAAACGGCCAGGACACCCACTGCATAGTGACCGCCTGGCAGCAGGCCCTCGGTCGGTTCCTCAATCTACGTTCTCATTTTCTACTTTATTAGCTTATTTTTGTTAAAGCCTATCTCAACAGAAGTGTTTAATACGGATAAAAAAAGATTACTTTTCAGAGTGCAGGCCTCAGCCAACAGCACGATCCGGGTTAATAGGGTGCGCGGAACCTCCACGTCATGAGGCTAATCATAGCGTTATTTGGTAGACAAAGGGCTCCTCAATTTATTTCCTGTAAAGTGATTTCTTATTAGCGTGGTCCATCAGTATAATAATAACGTGGGTTTTTCCACAGGAACATGCAAGGTCAAGAATCCAATATCATTTTGATCGGAATGCCCGGCGCAGGCAAAAGTACGGTGGGGGTTATCCTGGCAAAAGTAACGTCGCGTGCTTTTGTGGACACTGATCTTCTTATTCAAGCCGCACAGGGTAGAAGTCTCCAAGACATAGTTGATAAAGAAGGCCACCTGGCCCTGCGCCAGATTGAGCAGCAAATTCTTCTAACCCTAAATTGCACTAATCACGTTATCGCCACTGGGGGAAGCGCCGTTTACAGTAACGTTGCGATGTACCATCTGAAATCAAGAGGTATCGTCGTTTTTCTTGATGTGGGAATGGCTACACTGGAGCTCCGAGTTCACAATTTCGAAACAAGAGGTCTCGCGAAACGCTCCGATCAAACCTTCGCTGATCTGTTCAGGGAGCGGTTACCTTTGTACAGAAAATACGCAGATATCACCCTGGAGTGCTCTACGCTCACACAAGACGAGATTTCTGAGGAAATCAACAAGAAATTGAGCACAATATAGGCAAACAAGGTCGAGGCATCTCGATAGAAAGAGAGGTGACCTTTTTCTCCGCCGCCGCAACTCCCGACGCGCCCTCTTACCTTTTTGAATCATCACAAGGTGCAATCAGAAAGAACATGAGGCGTGCGAAATAGCGCTAATGCAGCCTTACGCTCCGGAATTTCTGACCCAACACACCAGCGCTGCAGCAGACTAGCTGGAGCCGGTAGCTCTGATAGTTACAAGTTCTTGGATAGACTGGAAAGTCTTGATACTCACTATAGACCTGGCGGCCAATTTTTGCAGGCATATTTTTTAACAACAAAAAACCGCCCCTTGAGCGACTTGTTTCTATATGGTCATCGAGATTGCGATAGGCAGAGTGAAAAACGAAATGACAGTTGTAATGACAATTGCAAGGGCCGACAGTGATTCGTCGAAGCCGAATCTCGACGCGATCAGGAGGGACAAGACCATAGTTGGCATCGCGCCTTCGACCATACATGATGCAAGGGCGTGCCCCTTCATGCCGAGGAGAGCGGCTACGGTAAAAGCGATGAATGGCGCAACAGCGAGTTTTATCATGATGGCAGGAATAAGCAGAGAAGCATGTCTGACCTTGGGCAATGAAAAGGACAGCCCGATGCTAAAAATCATGAGGGGTACGGCCAGACTGCCAAGCATGCCGAGGGACTTTAGAAGGAACTGCGGAACTACCACATTTGCTGATTTCAGGGCGATCCCAATGAGTATGCCCCACACCGGCGGCAGGGAAGCGATTGTTTTAAAGCTGTCCCTCATGGCCACTCGTCCGATTTCTCCGTCTCTTGCTGCCAGAGATGCGCTGACAAACCACAGCAGGGGGGTGGCCGCAAAGAGATCGTAAAAAAGGGCATATTTCGCGGCCCCGTCTCCATAAAGCCCTGTGAGGACAGGCAGCCCCAGATAAACTACATTGCCAAATGTGGCAGAGATCAGTAGGGCGCCCTTTTCCTGGCGTGTCATGGGTATGCGACTTCCTAAAACCGCATAAACTACCAGAGCAACCGTCATTGTGGTGATCGTGGTAAGCCCCGCCACTACGGGCACAAGCATCGTATCAAGGTCAATCGTTGACGAATACAGTGATTCTATACATAGGGCTGGTAAGAACAGATTAAACACTAAGGCATTAAGGGTCGGTCGCACGGAGTCCTTATCGAGGCCCCTTATGTTCAAGTGCCGAAAGATAACTCCAAGCAAAATAACAAGAGCAAAGCGAAGAAGTATCTCTTGCACCGATGAAATCATGCGCCAGCCCTGTATAAAATCTCCCTGTCGACCCGTTTCACGTCTGCGGTGCCCGTCAAAAGCATAGCCTGCACAAGCTCATCCTTCATTTTATTAAGGAGAAATGCCACTCCATCCGAGCCACCGCCCAGAGCACCCATTATCAATGGCCTGCCAACCAGAACAGCATCGGCCCCAAGAGCCAGAAGTTTGAGGACATCCCCACCCGTGCGCACGCCGCCGTCCACAAGGACCATGATCCTGCCCGTCACCCTTTTCGCAATCCCCCAAAGGACCTCCGCAGTCCCCGGCGTATAATCCAGTACGCGACCGCCGTGGTTTGACACGACGATAGCAGACACTCCAGCTTCCATGGCCAGTTCTGCCTCCAGGGGAGTCATGATACCTTTAAGAACAAAGGGCACTTTTGTCGATGAGATGATTTGCTTTAACTCATCAAAGGTCTTTGGGCTCACCGGCTGTCCTTTCAACGCCATGGTGATTAAACCAGCACCATCAATATCCATACCGACGGCTATTGTCCCGGACTTTTCCGCATCACGGATGCGGTCAATGACCTCCCTTTGACCCCTCGGTTTGATAATCGCTATCCCCCTGCCCTGGTTGGATTCAAGAGCTTTCATGGCACTCGACCACAGTGCAGGATCAGCGGCGTCTCCAGTCATCCCGAGAGTTCCCGCTGATAAAGAACCTGTGATTATCGCCTCGATGAATTCCTCCTCGCTGATTTTGCCACCCATGTTGTAGGTTGTACCCGTCATTGGCGCCGCCAAAATGGGCATGGACAATTGCCTCCCCCATAGGACAATTGAAGTGTCAACTGATTTAACCTCATGGACAGTGCGCATGTTAAAACGACAACTGGCCAGAGCCTCAAGGTTGGCGACAAAAGAATGCCCCGTTCCAATGCCTCCCATGCCGGGCACTTCCCCTGCACACGCCCTTCCATCACAAACTGGGCATACTCTACAATACCCTCTCAATTTTTCTGCTGCGTTTCTTCTCAATGAAGCTAGATCCACATGCTCCTCCTTCTATCTATAAAGTTCACAATTGTGATTCTCATTCTTTGCACTCTCATCAGAACTCTTGGGAGTGAACATACCCGCCACCTAACTGCCTACGGCAGTTGAAGTGGAGGCTTCGCGCTTCATCGACCGCTGCGCATTGCGGGTATTGCCCGCTCCACGTCTTACGTTGATCTCCACGCACGTAACTTCGGACCGTCCCAGCCCTAGTTGTTTTGCCTGTTGGAATGAACTGAAAGAGTTCCTTTGTAACCAAAACGGTTTGTCTGCCCTGACGCTTCTTTCGTGAGGGTCTCTGAGACAGTCCTTTAAAGAACCGCGCATATGCCTGCATGAAGCGATACGCCCCATTACGCAGGATCTGCGACGGCACCTCAAACAGCCATGGGGTCAGGTCTTCGTCCTTGAACTGGCTGTAGTGCTGGTCAACTGGGCTCTGCACACCGGTCAGGGCAAGCGCATGGTTACGGAAGGTGCGGAAATAGCGGTCTTCCTCTACCTTTGAGTTGTAGACAAACCGCTGGCAACCAATCCAGCGAGTTAAGATTGCCGACTGCTCCTTATTTGGGTACGCCCTGAATTTCACTCCGCTTGCCATACTCTATATTCCTATGATTGAGTTAAGTGCATGGAAAAGCAAGTATCTGAGTCCAGTTTACATGCTTAGGCTCCAGGCTGCTTAACCCCCTCCTGCTCTTCAGCCTAGGAAGGGGAATGCGCAGCCATCAGTTCAATCCCTAACCGCGCCGCCAAAATTGGTCGAAAGCAATCAAAAAACGCCTATTTACGTTTAATGAAAAGGCCAAGAAAGTAACTCAGGGGCTGAGACCCAGATGCGTATCTCCCTTATAGCCGGATTGCATGGCGGTCTCACGATCGATAGTAGGAGATACCCGCAAGACCGCCTATGACAGAGCAAAGAACATTTGACGAAATGACCCCATCAAACCTTATCCCCATTTCTGCTCTGCTATCTTTGTCTTCAAACTCTTGTCAGGTTCCGTAGGGATGAGACAGACCGTCTCACCTTCAATGGGCATAATCACCGACTCACCCCAGATGTCCAGAACACGGTCCTTGATCTCAAGAAGGGTGAACCAGCGCTTGAAGCTTGCGACGAACACGATGACCATCATGCTCATCACGATTATTGCGATAACGGCCAAGAGATAAAGATTTTTGGGGAGATACACATTCGTGACATTTAAATAACCAGCGTACATTGTGATAAAAGCCATAAAAATCCCAGGAACAGCAGTAACCCACATGTACTTTGCCTTACCCATGCGGATGAGCATCGTTGTGACAATTATCAATGCGCTCGAAGCGAGTAGTTGATTGCTTAAACCAAAGAGCGGCCAGATGGTTGAGATGTCCCCAGTGTAAACGAGATATCCCCAGGAAAGAGTAAAAAGAGCGCCGGTTGTGATGATGCCAGGCACCCACTTTCTTTCGAGAAACTTCGGCACAACCTTGCCAAACAGGTCCTGTAAGAGAAAGCGCCCTACCCGCGTGCCAGCGTCCACCGCGGTAAGGATAAAGACCGCTTCAAACATGATGGCAAAGTGATACCAGTACTTCATCAGACCTTTCATGCCAGGAAGCATATCGAAGATATAGGCCATACCGACAGCAAGCGACACTGCGCCGCCAGGCCTGCCCTGAATTTTCTCACCCACTTCTGCTGCGAGTCTATTGAGCTCAACCGTCGGCATCCCGAGTTTCGCGAATGCGGCAGGTGCGGCGTTTATAGCAAAATAGTCAGCCGGGATAAGTACGCATGCAGCGATGAGAGCCATTATCGCGACAAATCCCTCCGTCAGCATTGCTCCATATCCCACAAACAAAACATCGCGCTCATTGCCGACCATCTTTGGAGTTGTACCTGTCGCGATAATCGCGTGAAATCCGGATATTGCACCGCAGGCAATAGTGATGAACACGTATGGAATCACATTGCCTGGGATAATTGGCCCTCCCCCTCCCACGAACTGGGACAGTGGCGGCATTTTGAGCGCGGGCTGCACAAAGCCAATGCCCAGAGCGAGTATGACAATGGTTGAAATTTTGAGATACGTCGAAAGGTAGTCTCTCGGCGCCAGAAGAAACCAGACTGGCAAAGCAGAGGCAATAAATGCATACAGGGGAATGGCAACCGCAAGTTCATTCTTGCTCAATTTTAGAAGCGATGCCAGAGCGGGGATTTGTTCAACCGTTGGGCCCGCGAAAATAGACAGGGCTAGCAGAGAAACACCTATAATACTGGCGCCCTTAACGTCATTGGGGCGAATCTTGTACATCCAGAGGCCCATCAGAATTGCTATCGGTATTGTGGAGGCTACCACGAAGACACCCCAGACGCTCTCAAAAAGAGCGTTTAGACAGGCTATGGAGAGCCCCGCTAGCGTGAGGATGAGGATAAAGAGAAAAGCAAAAGATGCGACAATCCCAACAGTCTTGCTAATCTCACTCTCGGCAATCTTAGCGAGACTTGTACCCTTGTGGCGCATCGAGGCAAAGAGGACTATCATATCGTGTACCCCTCCTGCCAGTACGGTGCCGATAATGATCCAGAGAGCACCTGGGAGAAAACCGAACTGCGCAGCCAACACTGGCCCCAAGAGAGGGCCGGCCGCGGCAATGGCTGCGAAGTGATGCCCGTAAAGGACGAATCGGTTGGTTTTTACGTAATCGATCCCATCTGCGCAAGTCTGAGCGGGCGTTGGTCTATCTACCCGGAGGCCCAGCACCTTATTGGCAATGAAAAGACCATAGAACCTATAGGCGATGGCAAAAATACAGAGCGCTACAAATACAAGAATTAACGCATTCATCGTTTCCTCCTCATTCAAAGCCCTTTCGTCAGTGCATCTATTTTTATTTCCTCCCCACTTCCCCTTGATACCGTCAATATAATATATCACAATACCCGCCACAGAACTATCAATCGCGGTTTCCTCGTAGGCATCTCATTAAAAACCCCGAACAATGATTCCAATGAACTTCTCTGAAAAAGACCCTGGAGTGAAAAGCCTTTAAGAGTTCTCTCTTCCTCTCATCTTGCGATTGTTCTTGGCGGGCCCTTTTGCGTATCGACAAATGCG
Source organism: Dissulfurispiraceae bacterium (assembly GCA_052146665.1). Taxonomy (GTDB): domain Bacteria; phylum Nitrospirota; class Thermodesulfovibrionia; order Thermodesulfovibrionales; family Dissulfurispiraceae; genus JBKQMP01. The sequence goes on along the minus strand of JBKQMP010000026.1, from coordinate 7,154 downwards.
ATAAGCATTTACTTAAGTATTAATAATAACTATTTGACTCATAAAAGAAGTCTAGTTTAGAAGGCCCCTGAAGCGAATCTACTTTTGTGAGGAAGGGCTATCATACTTACAACTAAAGCGCACTGTGTTTTCAATTCTTTTATCGGTGGCGGGCTGGCTGGAATGCACGCAACTTTCTAAGGTGGACTCAAAGCGGATAGCGAGGCTGACTTGCTAGTCTAGAGTTGTTGACCTCGCGATACCAAATGCTGCTGTAAAATTCAAGTGACCCTTTTGTCACCTCAAACGGCTCTATCCTCGGTTCTTACCAAAAAACTCCCTAGACTGCTAAGAGAGCAAAAACATCAGAGCCATCTTCGACTGCACCGCAGATCACCTAACCTCTAATGGCATGCTGGGCATCAAAAAATGGTCATCTTTGTGGAATCTACATACGGCTTTCTCTGACCCCCATTACCCGCACAATTCGGCGCCTTCACGATGGAATCCAGACAGTTAAGCTGACTCAGCACGTACGGGCTAAAGTTTATATTAGCATTCTGAAAAGTTGAACCGCTGGTCGTGCTGTTACTTGCTATCGATCCGTTAAAACTGGCTCCACCCTGATCGGTAATGCTGCCGTTGGTAAAGATAAGCCCGCTGTAAGCGGAAGCATCTTGAAAAGTCATGTTGCCGCCGGAAAGAAACAGCGTCGGGTCACAGGAGGACAGACTGCAGCAAGACCCAGTCTTAGGACAAGTGGCAGGATTACAGTTTGTGGCTAGTCCCCTATTCCCAGTGCTCTGGTCTATAAGAGTGCCAGATGTGTACAAAACCCCTCCTTGAATATTCCCCGAAGATTGTATCGTCGTTGATGCAGAAAATATATTGGTGTCCGCAATATTGCCGCTCTGAAAGGTGAAGCTGCCCGGCGTTACTACAGTAGATTGACTAAGGCTGCTTGCCGATCCCCCCTGAAAAGTCACGCTTGAACCGCCGTATACAGTGCTGTTATTAACATTGCCCGTGCTGCTCTGAAGCGTCACGCTGCCGGAAGCCGCTATTGTGCAATTATTAAGAGTGTCAGTCGAGCTCTGAAACGTTATTGACCCGCCTGATGAAGAGATTATTGAGTTGTTCAGGGTGAATGATGCGCTCTGTATCGTTACGCCTGTGGCCCCATAGAAGCTCACGCCATTAATCGTTCCTCCGACATTTTGCATAGTGATGCTGCCTGTTGAGACGAGATTTTGAGTGATATTGGCCGGGATGCCGTTTATAGTAAGAGATGTTGCCTGAATCGAAGTGCAGGAAGATATAGTCTTTTGACTGCCTCCAGTGCAACAAGTTGTCGTCGATGAAGCGAGGGTGACGGCGCAATTGCACTGACACGATGCAGAAACCGCGGGCGTTGCAGGAGGAGTGGTGGGCGAAGTGATCGACAAGTTCGACGCGTTTACACTGACAGAGCCGTTCCCATTATACGTCGTTGAAAGGCCGGTTTGCAGACCGCTGAAACTCGAGGTATTGAAATACGATGCCGTCTGGTCCGGCAGGGCAGATGAGCTGCACGAGCCATTAGTGTTCGTGCAGGCAACACCACTTGAGTTTTCCGTAGCGTAGGGCGAGCCATAGATACCTTGCGGATTAGTAGGACAGGAGTCGGTGTTGTGCAATCCACCGGTTATTTGCTGGGTTATGGTCCCCCCGTAGACCACTCCTGGCGTCGGACAACTCGTATCACAGTTAGAGATTGCTGAACTACCGCTTAACTGCAGGGTCCCTCCATCCCTCAAGGTCAACGCTCCAAAGGGAGCAGATCCCCCTGCAGGCACAATAACCGTCTTAACCACTGTCGCCCCCGCTATGGTGCCCGTCCCTTTTATAAAACAGAAATTGGATGCGGACTGTGAAAAATAGCTATAGCTCGCGCCGCCGGTAAGCGCGGTGGGACCTGTGCTTGGAGGACAGCTATTATTACTTACGGCGTACAATACACCGGAATTGACAGCATACTCAGCCGCCCAGTTTGCCAGCTGAAACTTCTTTTCGCTCGATACTGTGAAATACCCCAGTTGCGACATTAGCAAGGCAGTGCCACCGAGAGCTAAAAGCAACGCGCTCACCACCAAAGCCAGCACAAGTGCAAACCCTCTTTCATTCTTCATGATCGCTTACCTCCTAAGGTATCTCCTTCCCAAATTGTCTCTGCACAGTATACGTGTCAAACTGTCCTGCAGCCATGGCGGATTGGCTTCTAAAGGTTACAGTTACTGTGGCAGCGCCACAATCGGTCCCACCCGTTGAAGTACAATTTGTTGAGGTCGTGGACGGCAGCGCTACAACCTGAAAATTGTTCACAGGGGCTACTGGCAAAGCAGTCGCAGTGTCGCTGCAAGTAGATTGATCGGTCAGATCCGTATAGAGCCAGTTCCTGCCACCATCTTGGGAGTTCGATGCGCAATAGAGCCTTATTGCATAAGGACTTCTTTGTATGATGCTACCTGCCTGAACAGTCACATTGGTAAGGGTGGCATTCGCAGTCGCATTTGATGTGGTACCTGAAGTCAATTGAGAACAGTCCGCATCGCTCGGGCTTAGTCCTGCAAGCGCCTCTTTTACGACACTGCCACCGGTAATAGTATTCATGATCGTGTTATTGTTCCAGACGGTGTAGCAGTTTGAACTGCCGCCAGAGCTCACTTTTCCACTGGCGCTTGTGCTCAGCCTGCAACTTATTAAGTTCGCAGTAGTGCCGCTTAAGCTCCGAACAAAACCAAATCCTTGAAGGTTGCCATAAAAAGTCACATCTGAACAGCCGTTAGAGGAGGAAATCGTAATATATTTCTCGCTTGTTGGACATGTAGTGCATAATGGCGAATCAACCTGGGACACAACCCCGATGCCCCACCTGTCAAAATATCTTCCCACCAGTTCTATGGCCGATGTTTTTGTGTCCACAATATCTGAGGCGCTCTTGACATTTAAATAAACGGCCATGGAATTCACATAGAGTCCGTAAACCGCACCGCAAACCAATATCAGAAGCGCCGTGGCAAGCAGAAGTTCCAGCAAAGTAAACCCTTCCTGATTTCTATTCATCATCTTCACCTGATCACTGAAAATTACACACGTAAGAGGTGGCAGTAATACTTTCGCTCCCAGAGGAGGCTGTGGCACTGACGGCATTGCACGTATTTGACGCAGGGACACAGCTCCCGCCACTTACGCTCATTGAGACGGTAACACCATTATACGTTGCAGGGTTGGTCGGGGTAATTCCAGCTTGACACTGCGACAATGCCGCTGACACAGCGTCTACAATAGAATTCAACCGAGTTCTGTCATAAGTCTGCTGCCCATAAAGCATCTGCATGGAAGCTAGTCCGACTAGGGCAATGCTGAGGATTGCGAGCGCAATCACAACCTCCAAAAAAGTAAAACCTCTCTTTAACTTGTGCATGCCGAACACCCCCCCGTGCCTGCATCCGTTCTTATCCCGGTCGTGCCGATGCAGACTCTCGAATATGACCCACTATAAGCCACACACACACTGCCGGCAGTGATGGCCAAGCCTCTCGGGTCCACGGACGCTCCGGCACCCGAAAGGCTCACATAGCTGTCTCCAGCAGCTATTGCCATCGACTTTACCGAGGTGCCGCTGCAGAGCCCCGCCCCCCTGCTTGTACCTAAGTCATAAATCGTTAGTTGAGTGCCGCTGACACATACTCCAACATTTGTCGTATTAGCCGTCGCATAAACTTTGCCATATTTCACCAAGTATGCCATTTCAGAGGCGTACCCATTAAATGTATATTGCTTGTAATATGCCCTCAGACCCGGAATGACAGCAGTCATCGCAACGGCGAGTATGGCCAATACAATAACCGTCTCCATCAGGGAAAATCCTGTTCGTCTGCCAGATTTCATAATCTCTCCTTGATCACTGATCTTCTTAAGCAATTAATGTGCCAATACATAACCATTTCATTGTAGCTGATTTCACAGATTTTTTATGACATCTCGACTTTGGTCTGTGTATTGCATTTCTCAAACGTATGTAATAGGTTACCCAATACAAGTGGGCCGTCTGGAATTCAGACTATGCCGTATTCCTTTATCTTATTGAGAAGTGTCTTGTAGCTCACTCTGAGAATCTCTGCTGCCCTGCTCTTATTTCCATGAGTCTGCATGAGGACATTTTCTATCCGCTCTTTCTCGGCCAATCGAACGGCTGTCGCCGCAATTTTATGTAATGGTTGATCCTCCCCTGGCGTCTCCTTAAGGAGACCTTTTTCCATGGCAAAGTGCTCGGGAAATAAGACTGTTCCCTCGCACAGTATCACTGCCCTCTCCATGACATTCTTGATCTCTCTGACGTTGCCTTTCCATTCCGCACTCAAAAGGATTTCTTCGGCTTCAGGTGACAGAGACGGAACCTCTTTGCGCATTTCCGTGGAAAAAGAGGAGATAAAATAGCTAGCCAGAGGGATTATATCTTGCTTCCTCTGCCGCAGAGGTGTCAAAACGATGCGGAATACATTGAGTCTATAGAAAAGATCCTCCCTGAAGCGGCCTCTGTCAACCTCCTGCTCCAAGTCCTTATTACTTGCCGCAACCACCCTCAAATCAACTCGAATCGTCTTTGTCCCACCCACCCTTTCAAATTCGTTCTCTTGCAGAACCCTCAACAACTTCGCCTGCAGAGGCAGATCCATGTCTCCTATTTCATCCAGGAAAATCGTCCCGGTATCGGCCAACTCCAATCTTCCAAGTTTTACCTCCTGAGCGCCCGTGAAGGCACCCTTGTCATGCCCGAACAGCTCATTCTCAATCAGGTCTTTCGGGATCGCGGCACAGTTGACAGCGATAAAGGGCCCTTTCGACCTTGGACTCCAATAATGCATCGCCCTTGCGATGAGTTCTTTCCCGGTGCCGCTCTCTCCCAGTATCAGCACGGTCGTCTTGAGAGGAGCAACCTTTTTCACTCTCTCTATCAACGCGCGCCATTGCTCGCTGACCCCTATGATCTTCGGCATTGAGAGAAATTGGGAAAATTCCTTCCTCATCACCAAATTCTCCTTCTGCCTGTTTTTTTCATCCAAAGCCCTCTTGACTATTAATATTAGGTGATCCGGGTCAAAGGGCTTCGTCAGAAAGTCATAAGCACCCTCTTTGACAGCTCTGACCGCCGTCTCTATGCTTCCAAATCCGGTCATCACTACCAAAGGAGTCAGCGGGCTCTGCGCTTTCACAGCCCTCAGTAGTTCCATCCCATCGCCGTCTGGCAACCTTAGGTCTGTAACCACCGCATCAATGCCGCCAGCCGCAAACAAGACCATCCCCTCTTGCACCGTCATGGCTGTTTTGACTGCAAATTGCTCGGCCTCGAAAGCCTTGCGGAGCATGTCAGACATGCTCTTTTTGTCTTCGACTATTAGAATAGTCTCCATCAATCCTCACACTCTACTTATAAAGTATTACCTTAATATCTTACTTGTTATTCATTGATAAGGAATGAATATCTTAAATCTTGTTCCCTTGCCCACATTGTTTTTGACATCGACATTTCCACCATGTGCCAGAACAATTTTTTGGACGATGGGCAGCCCAATGCCTAATCCATCTTTCTTTGTCGTATAAAAGGGGGTGAAAATCCTCGCCAGATCCTCGGTGGGGATGCCCGTGCCATTATCACTGACAGTAATCACGGCCCCTTCCTTGCCGGACTGCGAACCTTTCTCCAGTGCCACCAAGACCTCACTGCCCGCATCGAGGGCGTTACGGATGAGGTTCTTCAAGGCTTGTTTTATAAGTGTCTCATCAGCGTTAACTGTCATTTTATTGGGCAACGATAAATTAATTTTCTTTCCACCTTCATCGAGGGCGGCGACCACATTTGAGATCACGCTTGAGAGATCTATTGTCACTTTATTAAGAGGCTCTGAGGTAGAGAATTTAAGCAGTTCATCTATGATATGACTCATCTCCCTGACTTCATTCAAAATTCCCATCACGATCTCTTGTCCACCTTCATTGAGGTCGAGGCTTTTCAAGAGGAGCTTGGCGTTTCCTGCTATGACAGACATGGGGGTCCTTAACTCGTGCGCTATCCCCGCGGAAACCTCTCCGAGAACAGCGAGCCTCTCTTTCAAAGACAGCTGCTCTTTAAGCTTGTTGATCTCCTCTGATAAGTTGTGGATTGACTCCAGGAAGATATTAATCTCCTGTTCTTTGAAGGAAGAATCTTTTTTTCGAAAAAGCCTAGGCAATAAGAAGACAAAGGCGGTAAGAATTATCAATACAAGGGAAACGGTCAAAAAGGCAATCGTGATGTCCAGGTTACATCCCCTCTTGGGAGGTCATTGCGTGTCGAACGCCTGCAATGACCTCCGATAATTATCCATTAAAATTGCGCTACTTACTGATCTTATTTCTTGCCGTCTATAAGGTCAATTAATTGATCCGCCGGCATTGTTCCGTCACGCTTTCTGCCGTCCGGCAGTATTATCGCAGGGGTTCCCGTAATGCCAAGGGTTTGGCCAAGCTTTATATTGTCGTCAATCTCTGTTGTGCCACACTCTTTCTTGGAGATAGGCTTTTTTACAAAATTATCCTCTAACATCTGCAACGAATTCATGCAAACGATGCTCTCGGCCTTCCACTTTGCATCGGGGTGCATGGGCAATGGGTATAGCTTTATGTAAAAAACTATGTCTTTTCGCTTTTCCACCACCTGTCTCATCTCATTATCAAGCCTCGCGCAGTATGGGCACTCAGGATCGGTGAATATGATCACCTTCTTTGGTGCATTCTTGTCACCCATCACAAGAGCATGTTCCAAAGGTATCTGAGAAAGATCGATACGCTTTTTATCCATTTCCTCCTGCACGTATTTGCTCCACTGCTGCATGCGCTCCCCGGTCTTGTTGGCCTTTGTGCTCAACTCGATGATCGACCCCTGCAGGAGATATTTCTTCCCGCAATCGATGTAGAAGATTGCTGGCAAGGGTTGCCCCTTCATCTGAGCGACGACCTCCCACAGATCATTAACGGGGCTCATCTTTATTTCGAGGACCTTGGCATCCTTGACATTAAAATTAGTGAGGATGCCCTCCACCTCTTGAGTCGTGAGCGGCTTCTCCCCCTTACAATCGTTTGTATTTGACGCGCAG
>JBKQMP010000025.1:0-21222 GCA_052146665.1 Dissulfurispiraceae bacterium | reverse complement strand
GTAGTATTTCATGAAGGGTTATTGGATGGTCCTTTTAAGCACCTTCCTGACAAAAGCGCGTACTTTTATTATACCGTGAACAGGCTTTATAGAAGATCCAGATCGCGCCATATATTGGTAATATCTTTGCTAAGAGACTCTATCCCAAAGCCTCTTATCGATTATACTAGATTTATAGTGTCAAGCGAAGAGAAAAGGAAGACGGTAGAACAGATATGTAGAACTGTTGAGATGCCCAAAATTTGCATTTTTACTTACGCAAATTTGTGACAAATCATATTATTGAACTCCAGTTCGGAAATTTCCGATATCGCAGGGATAAGATCGAGCTTTCTTAGAAAAAAACTGCAATTATCCTTACCAAAAACTGGATCCAATTTTTTAAGAATATTGTATATTGGAGTCTTTTTTATATCATCATATTCTTCTGCCGGTATAAGTTCCCCTCTCACGTCTCTTATATCGTATTTATAAATAAATTTTAGCGCTTCGGATAACATCCATTCTCCAACCTTCCCCCCTCTAAACTTCTTACCTATGAGCATCTCTTCCAGATAACATAACTTTTCATTAAAATTAATGAGCGCGAAAAACTGATGATTAAATGAACCCGTAACCTTGAGCGAATTTGGGTCATAATTGCACGTTATCTTGAAGTCATAATTTATGCCAATGCCATCTGTTAACGCGACATCCATTTTCCACGCATTGCCCTTAAAATCCATAATATATTTGGTCTTCATGAAACACTCTATTATTTTTGGTAGCATGCTCTCAAAGGATTCCTTTTATCAAAAATGCAACCTTTAACAAGTCACAGTTAGAGGCTGATTGCCACGTCTTGCACCGCCGGTTTAAAACGATCTCATAAATATGCTTTACGAAATACTGTTCCAGCCGATACATTAACAAAGATTTTTCTTTTGCACAATTAAAAGGCTCTTACCGGTTGATAGTAAGAGCCTTTTAATTGTTTTACAACTTGCTTTCAACACCTTTGTGAACCGGCTAGATGCAATGTGCTTACTGCTTGTTTTTTTCTCATTGATTTAACAGCGAGAAAAGCCGCATAGCCAACCTCTCGATAGGTGCAAAGACCAAAATGATTGCATTGGCTCACGACCTTCAGTTCAATGTGGCCTTGGCATCTCCAACGCTATCTGGAAAGCAACTATTTTTTGTAGTATGGTATTCTACAAACATGAAGAACGCTGTCAAATTGATATCAGCAGCAATTCCTATTTTCTGTGCTGTTTATGTCGGCATTCAACTTTTTTTTCCCGGCCCTATTGGCAATAAACAGGTTGAGGTCGAGATACCAGAGGGGTCAACTTTCAAACAAGCCCTTGGCATTCTTGCAGATAATAACCTCATACGGGACAGAAATCTGTTCCTCGTAATGGGCAAAGTGGCGGGGCTTGACAGGCGAATAAGGGCTGGATACTATTCCTTTGCCGGAACAATGAGCCCATGGGAGGTCTTCACCCAGTTGAGAGATGGGAGGATCGTCTATTACGAAATAACTATTGTAGAGGGTGACAGTCTCCTTGAGATCGGGAGCAGGCTTTCCTCAAGAAAAATTGTCCCTCGTGATGCCTTTGATAAACTTGTTAAAGACAAGGAATTTCTCACGAACCTCGAAATTAATGCACCCAGCCTTGAGGGCTATTTATACCCTCAAACCTACAAATTTCCGAAAGGCGCCTCACCTGAATCTGTCCTGAAGACAATGGTTCAAGAAATGAGGAGCGAGTTTTCCGATCAAATGCAAGCTCGCATGAGGGAAATGGGTTGGACTGAGAATGCCATACTCACATTGGCCTCCATCATTGAAAGGGAGGCAGCGACAGATGAGGAAAGACCTGTGATATCAGCCGTATACCATAATCGGATAAAGAGAGGGATGCCACTACAGGCTGATCCAACCGCCATTTATGGCGTGAAAAGCTACAAGAATAAGATAACTAAAGATGATTTGAGGAAGGAAACTGCCTTTAACACTTATGTGATAAAAGGATTGCCGCCTGGTCCTATTGCATCACCGGGGATAAAGTCCATCACTGCCGCTCTTTATCCGGCTGATGTGCCCTACTTTTATTTTGTCGCTAAAAAGGACGGTACACACTATTTTTCGAAAACCTTTTCAGAACATGCTATTGCCATACAGAGGGTCAAGGAGGCTCGTGCAGGTGAAAGTTGACGGAAAAGAATGTTTTCCCTCATTATTTTAGAGGCAATACGTAGAGTAAATTACAAAATCATATGGTTCTGAGAAGGAAAACCAGACAGATATATTTGGGGAATGTCGGCATAGGTGGGGATAACCCGATCTCCGTGCAGTCCATGACCAAGACTGACACGAGGGATGTAAGTGCAACAGTGCATCAGATACAAACCCTCGAATCCGCTGGATGTGAAATCATAAGACTTGCGGTTCCTGATACAGATGCTGCATTCTCCCTTGGTGCAATAAAGAAGGCTGTTAATATCCCCATAGTCGCTGACATACATTTTGACTGGAGGTTGGCGCTTGAGGCAATAAGACAAGGCGTTGATGGATTGCGACTAAATCCAGGGAACATTGGAGCACATTGGAAGGTGAAAGAGGTGGTGATGTCGGCAAGGGAGCATAATATTCCCATAAGAATAGGGGTAAATGCAGGCTCCCTTGAAAAAAAACTGCTCCAGAAATATGGCCACCCTACCCCTGAAGCCTTAGTGGAGAGCGCAGAACTACACATCAACATCCTGGAAAAACTGAATTTCGAAAACATCAAGGTTTCTTTAAAAGCCTCAAATGTACTGAAGACGATTGAATCCTACAGATTATTTTCGGATAAATACAACTACCCGTTACATATCGGTATTTCAGAAGCTGGGCCAAGATTTACAGGAATGGTCAAAAGTGCGGTGGGACTTGGAATTTTGCTCGACCAGGGGATTGGTGATACGGTACGGGTCTCGCTTACCGCACCGCCTGAGGAGGAAGTGAGGGTCGCATACGAAATCCTGAAGTCTCTTGCCTTGAGAAGGAGGGGCCCCGATATAATATCATGTCCAACATGCGGCAGATGCCGAATAGACCTGCAGCCTCTTGCACAGAAGGTGGAAGAATTGATGAAAGCCGTTACGAAACCTATCAGTGTCGCAGTGATGGGATGCGTGGTCAACGGACCCGGAGAGGCAAGGGAGGCCGACTTCGGTATCGCTGGAGGAAAGGGAATGGGAATAGTATTTAAGAAAGGCGAGATAGTCAGGAAGGTGCCAGAGGACGAGCTGTTACAGACGCTCATGGAGCTCATAAACAAAGAGTAATCTTCACTCTTCTGACGATTTTATCATGCACTCCTTGGATAGCATAAAAAATATCAGGCTTTACCAAAGGATAGACGGATACCGTTTCTCAGTGGATGCTCTCCTTCTCTTTTCATTCATTGACCTTCAAAGAGTGAAAAGAATCGTAGATATAGGAGCTGGTTCAGGCGTCATCGGGCTACTGCTTGCCAAGAAATATAGACAGTCAGAGGTGGCATTACTTGAACTTCAAGAAGGCCTGGCAACACTTGCGGAAAGAAATGTTACCCTAAACAATCTTGAGCAAAGGGTAAGCGTAATGAAGATTAACGTTTCTAAGATCGGAAATAGCACCAATCCTAAACGTCTAAAGCCACCTGATCGTTCGCATACACCTCTCTCGACACTGCACGAAATAGAGCCTTTTGATCTTGCGGTATCAAATCCACCATTCAGGAAAGTCAACACAGGCCGTCTCAATGCCGTTGATGAGAGAACGCTGGCGAGACATGAAGTCATGCTTTCCCTTGAGGAGCTTGCTTGCACAAGCTCTTTTCTCTTACGGCATCATGGAAGACTCTGCATCATACATCTCCCTGGGAGATTAGCTGAAATAGCAAGCATCCTCAGGGACCGTTCATTAGAGCCAAAACGATTACGTTTTGTACATTCCAAGCCCTCAACAGAGGCAAAAATGGTGTTAATAGAAGCAGTAAAAGGGGGAAAGACGGGCCTCACAGTAGAACGGCCCTTGTTCATTTACAAAGAAGATGGAAGCTACACAGATGAACTGAATGAGATCTACGCCTGATATCGAGTCCCTAGAAAAATATAGGCTTGCTACCATCAATTCGGCGGGGCGTTTCATGGGCCCTCAGGTAAAAACTTCTTGTTAGCATGGGAGATGATAGCAAAGGGCAAGCGATCCTCAGTCAAGCCCGCTTTTACTTCCCCACGATGTCAAAGAACTATGCATTGGACCATATAGAGACTTAGGCCGCGGTCTTCGATATCCTATTTGCAGCGCTTCTGCTGCAATCAAACAACCCAAAGAGGTCTTGAATTGGCTCTCTGATCCTTTCACTAGCAGCCTTAGTTATCATCACATGGGTGTTTTACGAATGACGCGCGGTTTTTATTCTTATGATGCTGCTTTCAGACACACACTTATCAGCTTTGTCATCAGTATTTTCTACTAACCACTCAATGAAGTTCTCATCACAAGCACAGATACCATGCGCCGAGTCAACACCTTCGAGTCTGATCTCCTTAAAACCGGATTGCGGTATCTATGAATCTTGATACAATTATTTCAAGGTCCACCGGTTAACTGATGAACCTAATTGGCTTCATATTTGATGTTACCAGGAGGTATAAGGTTTTTTAGTCTCTTTTTGACAAAGACCTCGACACTTCTTATGTTCAACTGGAAGATTCCTTAAGTCTGTCTTGTATCATTTAAGCCTTGAATTCAAAAACAGTTCTGATAAAAACGCGACAAAAGAGTCACAGCGAGTTGACCTTTGTTTTTGTTATCCATTAACGTATTCTATGTTTCCCTATGTCCTTAAACGCCTGCTAATGATGATTCCCTTGATCTTTGGGATCACACTGATCACCTTTACCGTCATTCATCTCGCGCCAGGCGGACCCGTGGAAGTAGAGACCGAAATGTCACTCAAAGCATCAGCGCAGGCGCGCGACAACCTTAAAAGGCTATACGGCCTTGACAAGCCGCTGCACATCCAATATCTTGAGTGGTTGAGTAGATTCATTCGTCTTGATTTCGGGAAGTCCTTTGTTGATGGCAAGAATGTAGCAGACAAGGTAAGGGAGCGTATTCCGATAACCCTCACCATCAACCTGTTGTCCCTTCTTCTCATCATCTGCACCGCAATTCCGATAGGCATTCTAGCAGCCCACAAACAACGCTCGCTTTTTGACAAGCTCACGACGGTCTTCGTCTTTGTGGGTTTCTCCACGCCGACATTCTGGCTTGCTCTTATCCTGATGTTCATTTTTGGCGTGACACTCGGTCTCCTCCCTATTTCCGGCATTCAGAGCATTGATGTATCAGGGATGGGGACACTGGACAGGGTATCAGACTGGATTAAACACCTAGTCTTGCCAGTTTGCCTCAGTGCATTCGGAGGCATAGCGGGGCTCAGTAGGTATTGTCGTTCAAGCATGCTCGAGGTTGTCAGGCAGGACTACATTAGAACCGCTAGGGCAAAGGGACTCAAAGAATCCGATATCGTCCTTCACCACATGCTGAGAAATGCGCTTATGCCGATTGTGACAATTCTCGGACTGTCTGTTCCTGGTCTGATAGGAGGAGGTGTCATCTTTGAGACTATTTTTGCCATCCCTGGCATGGGGCAGTTATTTTACTCATCTACCATGTCAAGGGATTATCCTACTATCATGGGGATACTCGTCATTGGTGCTGTATTGACATTGGTTGGAAACTTTATTGCTGACATTTCCTATGCACTTGTAGATCCAAGAATACGAATTAAGGAGAAAAGATAACGTCATTAGTTCATCGCTATGCTTAAGATAATCTGGAACAGATTCAAGAAAAATTCGCTTTCATTGACGGGATTAATAATCATCGCCATCCTCGCTAGCATTGCTCTCAGCGCCCCTTTGATATCGCCCTATCAACCAACCGCCATCGACGTATACAATGTCCTCTCACCCCCTACGAGTGCTCATCCCTTTGGCACTGATGAACTGGGTAGGGATGTGTTTACACGAATGATCTGGGGGAGCAGAATCTCGCTGAAAGTAGGATTCATAGCCGTAGGCATCGCCATTGCTATAGGGACGGTAATCGGTGCCATATCTGGCTTTTACGGCGGTAAAGTGGACGCATTGCTGATGAGGTTTGTTGACATTATGTTGGCATTCCCCACTTTTTTCCTCATTCTCGCGGTAATATCAATTGTTGAACCTAGCATTTCCACCATAATGATTGTCATAGGACTAACGGGATGGATGGACGTTGCGCGACTGGTAAGGGCCGAATTTCTAACACTCAAGGAAAGGGAGTTCGTATCCGCAGCAAGGGCGCTCGGCATCAGTGATTTTCGTCTCATATTCAAACATATTATTCCCAATGCCCTTTCTCCCGTATTTGTTGCCGCGACATTTGGTATTGCTGGGGCAATCCTCATTGAGTCTGGATTGTCGTTTCTCGGCCTTGGGGTCCAGCCACCAGAGCCAAGTTGGGGCAACATTCTTACCTCTGGAAAGGACAACCTAACTGTTGCTTGGTGGCTCTCTGTTTTTCCCGGCCTTGCAATCTTGGTCACTGTCCTCAGCTATAATCTCATCGGTGAAGGCCTCAGAGATGCCCTGGACCCAAGACTCTGGATCGACTGATGAATGGTGATTGATGAACGATGAGTTAGATGATCTGAATCTGAGGTCACGTATCGCCAATCTGAAATATCTTCCAGATCCAGAACGAGCTTTTAACAATATAACGACCTTTCTCTCAGTCAATCCTGATTACGCCGGAAAGATAATCGGCGACCTTGAAGCAGTCTCCATGCTTTACTGTCACAGTCAGTTCCTAGCAAATTACAGTGTCTACAATCCCGACGCTCTTTTCCATGCTCTTGCCAACATTAACACAAGTTGTGAGGTCAGTGGGCTAAGAACGGAGTTGCAGGCCTTGCTCAATGCATGTGTCTCCCTGACGGAAGGAATGAAAATTATCCGCCATTTCAAAAAACAAAAATTGTTGCTGATAACGCTAAGGGACATCTTAAACCATGTTGATTTTGAGCAGACACTCTTTGCCCTTAGTAATCTGGCTGATGCGATTCTCCATGAATCATTGGTTTTTACAGAGGCCTTCATAAGCCAACGCTATGGAATGCCGGAAGAAAACTCATTTGCTGTTATTGGTCTCGGCAAATTGGGTGCGCAGGAACTCAACTACAGCTCTGATATTGATATTATCTTTGTCTATAAAAAAGAGAGTGATACATCTGGCATATCAACAGTGCATGGCGGCACAATAAATAGGATCTCCGCTTTTGAGTATTACACAAAGCTTGCGGAAGACATTACCCGGTTTCTCGCCTCAAACACTAAAGATGGTTTTGTGTACAGGGTTGATCTAAGATTGAGGCCCCAGGGCCAGCGCGGAAGCCTTGTCCTGTCGCTAAGAAGTTATGAAGAGTACTATGAATCCTGGGGGCAACTATGGGAAAGGGCCGCCTTACTGAGGGCGCGGCCGCTTGCGGGAGACCTGCTGCTCGGATATGAACTGTTAAAAACAGTACAACCATTTATCTACCGGAAGTATCTTGATTTTGACGCCATCAATGAGATAAAAAGAATGAAGTCTCAGGTAGAACAGCTAAAGAGCGGGACATTAAGCAATGATATAAAGCGTGGTTATGGGGGAATACGGGAGATTGAATTTTTTATCCAGATTTTCCAATTAATTTACGGTGGGCAAGAACCAATGTTAAGAGAGAAAAGAACCTTAAGGGCGCTCCATAGGCTTTTACAGAAAGGACTCATAGGCCATGAAGATGCTCACCAGCTTTCTGGCAACTATCTTTTTCTGAGAGTTCTTGAACACAGGCTTCAACAGATGAATGACCTTCAGACCCACACGCTCCCATCCAGCGATAGAGAACTGGAAATTCTGGGCAGAAAAATGGGCTTCCGTGATAAGGGAGCCTTCTTATCAGAGATATCCGCCAGAAGACAGCAAGTCAGGACTATATACGATTCACTTTTTCAATCCTCTGCAATGCCGCAGGCAAGAGGTTTAGGGGAGCCTTCAGCGGTCAACCCTCTCAGCAACGTGTATTGGGATATGGACAGTCCCATCGAACATCTCCTTGCCGAGGAACTTTCAAAGGCTGGCATCAAGGATTTTCATAAAGCCATACACTGCCTCGCGAAAGTGAGAAATACTATTTTTTCTTTCCAAACATTAAGGGGCAGACGGCTCTTGGAGAACATCATCCCGAGATTTGTGAGTGAGGCGTTACGCGGGGTCAACCCTGATCTCGCTCTCCTTCACCTAGCAGATTTTTCAAGAATTCTCGCGACAAGGGAGTCGTATCTTGAGGCAATAGCACAACGAAAGGCGTTCATTTCTGGTCTTAACTTTGTCTTCTCCCACAGCGAATACCTGTCAAGAATACTGATGAGCAGCCCTCACTATATCGAATCCCTTGTTGAAGACCAATTAAGGGAAAAAACATTAGCGACTGTGAAGACAGAACTAAAGATATTGACGGAAGAATATGGACAATCCACGGCGACCAGAGTGCTAAAAAGGCTCAAGGAGATAAAGTTTGGCATCCTTTTTCTGAACAAGAAGATAGACGTTGTGGATCTCATGAGGTTGTTAAGCAGAGTGGCAGAGACTATTTTGTCATCCCTTCTTCCTAATGACTCACCTGTTGCTATCATTGCCTTCGGCAAGTTGGGTGGAAGAGAGATAATATTCAATTCAGATCTAGACCTAATATTCATAACTCCCAGCGAACCAACCTCAGATGATACTAAAACAGCAGAACGGCTGCTGAAGGTGTTAATGTCCTATACGAAAGATGGTATTACCTATCCAGTTGACGCCCGTCTGAGGCCGGAAGGCAGCAAGGGACAGCTTGTTAACTCTATTGCGGGGCTCAAGGACTACTATGAAAAAAGCGCCCATCCATGGGAACTCCAGGCACTTTTGAAGGCGCGACCAGTATTTGCTGACGTCAAAACCAAGAATACCTTTATGAGTTTAAGACAGGAGATTCTTACGAAACGAGGCAGGGAAATGACCGTGGCTGACCTTAGAAAAATGAGGGAAAAGATTCAAAGAGAATTGTCAAAGGACAGAGACTCATCGGTCGCTCACCACCCACCCCTCAATACGCGTTATGACATTAAGCTTGGCACCGGTGGCCTTGAGGAGCTTGAGTTTGCAGTACAATATCTCCAGTTGAAGCATTGTCATCTGCACCCGCGCTTACTCGTCCAGGGCACTGTTCATGCAATTAGAAGGTTAAAGACGGCTGCTACATTACAAGATGCAGATGCAGACAGTTTGTACGAAATATATATTTTCTATAGGTCTATCGAGACCATGTTGAGACTGAGAAATGAGTCCGTATTGAGGGAAAACACTGATATGTTGCAGAGTTTGGCTAACTTTATGAAAACAGATTCCGAGACAATCTTGACCCTATTACATGCAAAGAGGGAGTGGGTAGGTAATTTCTGGAATGAATTGCGCAACTGAAAAAAGCAAGAGGAGGCCTTATGTCAAACAGATTGATTCACGCAAGGAGTCCTTACCTCAGGAAGGCTGCCCGCCAGCCCGTTGATTGGCACGAATGGGGGGATGAGGCTTTCGTCATAGCGAAGAGTGAGGACAAACCAATCTTTCTGTCTATTGGCGGCGTCTGGTGCCACTGGTGCCACGTCATGGCACACGAGAGCTTTGAAAATGATGCGGTTGCCAGTCTTATTAATGACAATTTTATTCCTATAAAGGTGGACAGGGACGAGAGGCCCGACATTGACAGGAGATACCAGGATATTGTTCATCGCCTTTCAGGAACAGGGGGATGGCCGTTGACAGTATTCATGACCCCCGACGGGAAGGCATTCTTCGGTGGAACCTACTTTCCCCCTGAAGACAAATGGGGGCGGCCAGGGCTGACCACGGTCATCCAGAAGCTGTTGGAGATGTACAAGCAGGACAGGTGGCGAATCAACAATATAGCTGAAGAGTTCTATCAGAACGCTCTTTCTTCTTCAAAGGCCACGACACAGGCAGAAATTAGTGGTGACCTTATAGAAAAAAATGTTTCTGTCATCCTCTCCTCAGTGGACTTGCTAAATGGAGGATTCGGGTCTGCACCAAAGTTCCACCATGCATCAGCTATCGAATTTCTTATCAACTATGCCTACTTTGTACAAAATGAAGTGGCCCAGAGGACGATTGAGGTCTCTTTGGACAAGATGGCAATGGGTGGTGTATATGACCACCTTCTCGGCGGGTTTTTTAGGTATTCAACCGACGAAAAATGGATGGTGCCTCATTTCGAAAAAATGCTTTACGACAACGCTGAACTCCTGAAACTATATTCGTTGGCGTACAGGGTCTCCGGTAAGGAACTCTATAGTCATATCGCAGAAGGAATAGTAGACTACTATGTGCGCTGTGGTGTGGATTCAAGAGGAGGTTTTGCCGCGTCACAGGACGCAGACATAGGGATACTTGACGAGGGAGGGTATTATACCTTCTCCCTTGAGGAGGCATCTTCATTTTTGACAGCGGAGGAACTCAATGTAATAAGCCTCCATTTCAATATAACGCCAACAGGTGAAATGCATAGCGACCCTTCTAAGAACGTCCTCTTCATCGACAAAGACCCAGAGACAATATCCGGGGAATTACGAATGCCCCTGTCAAAGGTTGTTAGGCTTATCGCGTCATCCCGGGAGAAAATGTTAGCGTATAGGGAAACAACAAGAGAAACGCCGTATATCGACAAGACAGTTTACACCAACTGGAATGGGCTTATGATAGAGTCGCTCTGTGTCGCTGCCAATGTCCTCAAGAAAAAGGAGTACTTGGCGATGGCCGAAAAGGCTGCACAGCTGATACTCACCCAATACTACAAAGAAGGCATGCTAATGCATAATGAAATTATCGATGGATTCTCAGAGGATTATATATTCTTTTCAAAGGGTCTCATAGAGTTATTTCAGCATACCCAGAATAAGTACTATCTGAATGCCACCAAGAATCTCTTGGACAAAGCCATTGAATTATTTTGGGATAAGGACAACGGAGGTTTCTTTGATTCTGCAAAAAAAGGGGAAGGCTATCTTTCCTTCAACGTGAAAAACATCCAAGATGCTCCCGTTCAATCTGCAAATGGCACGGCACCTTATGTATTGCTTATGCTCAACGCGCTAACAGGTGAAACAACATATGCAGATTATGCAGAACAAACTCTTCAGGCCTTTGCTGAACTGCTGAATGAGTATCCGCTGGCCTCCCATTCGTACTTCGTAAGCCTCCTTGCATTTTCAAAAGGAATTTACAAGGTCGAAACATCAGCGTTCTTTGACGAAGCCCTTAACGATTTCAGGCCTTATAAGTTTGTCGTGAAAAAAAATATACAGGGCGTTATCATTTGTGAAAAAGATGCTTGCAGGGTTTATGAAAGCTATCCAATGACCTCCGCCTCCAACTGACTTCCTTTAGTCCCTTGCAGCGGTGGACGGCATCTTCTGTTTCAATCACTTCTTGATCAAGGAATTCCTCGATTTATACGCGTATCGTTAATCTGAAGCAAGATCAGCCTCTATAGCAAGGTTGATCATAACTTCTTTGCCAACCATAATGCCATTCCCTTCAAGCATCTCATTCCACATTATATTATAATCCTCACGATTGATTCTCGTCGTTGCAGTGAAGCCTATCGTCGTATCGCCATCCGTGCTTTTGACGGGGCCAGCATACTCTGCTTGCAACGCAACCCTTTGCGTAATCCCACGTATCGTTAAATCACCGATAACGTCAAAACTCTTGCCGCTTGAGGCGTCTACCTTTGTGCTCTTGAAAATGATATAAGGAAAGTTTGCCGCATCAAAGAAATCAGGACTGCGGAGATGGTCGTCACGCTTTTTTATGCCCGTATAAATGCCGTTGGCTTCTATGGTCACCTCCGCCAATGAGAGTCCAGCATTGGATGGGTCAAAATAAATCCTACCAGCAAGCTTGTTGACCTGCCCATGAACATTTGTCACCATCATATGTTTGACGACAAAAGCCGCAACAGAATGATCTGGATCAATAATCCATTTTGACATAGGTTACCCCCCTGATAAAGTGTGCTCATCTCATTCGTCCTTTTCACTAAAGTTGTTATAAATTTTAATTATATCATTGTGAAGATAAGATTATGAAGTTGTCACAGTGACAGCACGCTTAGCCCTCGGGAGAAAACGCTAATACCTGACAGGTCGAAGTGGCGATTGAAACTTGGGTTGTCGTTGCTCGGCTTTTACAGCTAACCTTCACAGGTCACCTTATCGCTGTAGATTTAGCCCAATTGTTTCAGCTTTAACGGTTCGTTTTTGCCACAAGGGATCAGGCAGACGCAAATATCAGATTGATACAAGGAGATGATCTCCACCGCATAATGAATACGGTCGTCAAGATAGCCGTAACACTTTTTTGAAATGCCACCTCTCAATATTAAACACCTGGCCAACGATAACCTTCAAATGAAACAGGCCCAGCTAATCCGAGCAATTATACAGGCGATAGCCCCTGAGGCGCGATAGTTTAGAATTTAATCCGCTTCAAGCGGTCCCGACATCGTTTGCACTTGTGATTAGCAGAATAAGTACCGACACTAAAGTGTCAGCTACCTTCATCCGCTACCAAAAGCCGGGTGCCTAGAATGAAGGAGGTGCTGTCTTTTTTTTCCAAAATAACCATGAGCACGCTGATCGGCAAGGGTTCAGCGAGATCGTTCAAAATTTATTGGGCCGTGAGCCTTAAGAAAAAGCATCTGTTCAATGGCCAATCAACATATCCCTGATATAACATACAATCACGTCTAGGGCACGATTTGGGGAATTCAATACGCATCTATTATTGAAAAAGCTCACAGAAATTTCGTCGACATCTTCAATGTAATTCTCTTCAGTATTGCAAAGGCCTGAAGCCCAAAAAACCCCTGGCTGGCGGGTGTGTTAAAGGGTCCGCTGGAAGTAACCCGGAAGGTTGCCATCAATGTTTATTGTCTTTCCAGTACGGACTCGTGAGGTCCTCAAAAGCACTCGTGGCAGCAATGGACCCCTGACCAACTGCAACTACTATCTGCTTCACGCCGCCTGTGATGTCACCAGCCGCATAGACAGCGGACAATGAGGTTCTCATAGTATTGTCAACTTTTACATACCCGTTTGGGTCAAGCTGGAGTCCAAGCTTTTGAGCTAGCTGATTGTTGGGGTCATAGCCTATAGCTACAAACACTCCGTCCACGGACAATTCTGTAACGGTGCTGTCTTTTAACTTGCGCACCCTCACCCCATTCACGACCTTATCACCTAAGATCTCTACGATTTCACTGCTCCAAATAACTGGTATTGCGGCGGCAAAAAGACTCTCCTGAAGGCTTTTCTGTGCCCTCAGTTCATCTCTTCTATGCACAACGGTCACCTTTGCTCCAAGATTATGGAGATAGAGTGCATACGTCACAGCTGTATTGCCGCCGCCCACCACAAGGACTTTCTTCCCATCCTTAAAGAAGTAACCATCACACTCTGCGCAAGAACTGACGCCCCTTCCGTAAAGCCTCTTTTCGCCGGGGACATTCAACCATCTGTTGCCCGCACCTGTTGCGAGAACAATCCCTTTTGCTATATATAGTGCCATGTTTGTTTTTAAGTGGAATCTGTCATCAATCCTTGTTACTTCACTGACATCCTCGGAGAGGCGGATTTCCGAGTATTGAAGTGCCTGTTGTGAAATAAGATCCACAAGTGATTTGCCAGAAATCCTCGTGAAGCCGGGATAATTTTCAACTACAGGGGTGATTGTTATCTGTCCTCCTATATTTTCCTTTTCAAGCACTACCGTGGTAAGGCCAGCTCTTTCAGCGTAAATCGCGGCGGTAAGCCCCGCCGGTCCGGCGCCAATGATCACTACGTCCCTCTCCGCGGGTTTATCTGTCACCACTCTCGTCAAAGGCTCTGGTTCTTTTAACGTTAGAAGTGATTCGATAAACATCTCTTCCGCCACAACTCCAGCAGCGGTAAATTTACCATTCACAAATGTCTGGGGAACTGACAGGGCACCAAGCTTTTCTGCCAAATCCTGGTTTTCGAATATCTCGATAGCCTCTGCTGAGACCAAATCACTCCTTGCTATTGCTGCAGATATCGCATACAGGACCTGCTGCGGACAGAACGGACAGGTGGGGCTCACAAAAACTTGAATCTCACGTTTCTCACTGAGCTGAATCAGTTTTTTCGAGGATTCTTCAGAGAAAATAATACCTCTTGTAGAGGCCATTAATATAGCCAGTATCAGAGAACGGCCCTCTTCACCTAGAGGAGATCCTGTAAAGCGGATCCTGTACTTGTCAGGATCTATTAGAAGGGTTGGTGACCTAGAGACATTTCTTTTTCCTGATCGCTCATCACCCACCTCACAAAAGGCGACCTGAATTTTCGGGGTGAGTGCCGCGAGGTCCCTCATTAACAAGACCGTGGCCTCATTAAAGGTATCATTGATCCCCTTTTTCGTAAAAACCTCTATCTTGACTTCATTCACGAGGTCTTTAAAGGTGTCTCTCAACAGCTTTTTGGTATCCTGCGGAATGGGCTCTTTGTCCATGAAAGATATTTTATGAACATTCCAATTTCTTTTCAACATCTTGCTTGATCAGAAAGCAACCCGATTGTTTTTTACTAGCCCTATCTCCTTGTTCTACATTCTTTTTCTGTCAAGGTCGCTTTTTAGGTATAATAAAACCAAATGGAGCCTACTCTAATGTGACTTGGATACGATGCCAACCCTTCACAAAATCTTAGGAACGCACTCGCGCGATATATTTAATCGTCTTAGACACTGCAAAGACAAAACGATCTTCAACCTCTCCATCTCGCACTTTGCGCTATTGCTCTTAACTCATGAAAAGCCTTTCATAGCCATTGAGGATTCTCCGCAGGCCTCATCGCTGCTATTCAACGACCTGCTGTTCTTTGACGATGTATTGAAGGGATCAGAAAGAAAAGAAGACCCGACGGATGACCGCTCCTTAGTTTTTTTCCCACCAGGGGATAATCCTGAAGATGTGGGAGCAAGGGCAAAAGCACTCCTCGATTTCAAAAATAAAACCAATGTCTGCATCGTAACCTCTCCTGAAGCAGTCAAGATTGGGTTCAGCATTTCTCATATCCAAGACAAAATCTTGACTATCAGTAAAGGGCTCTCAATAGACAGAAATAGACTAAACGAACTTCTTTCGGGACTCGGTTATAAGAAGGTGAGCTTAGTCGTCGAAAGGGGGGATTTCAGCCAGAGGGAATGGCTCTTTGACATATTCCCTGTCACGGAGGAATCTCCGATCAGAGTTGAGTTCTTTGGAGACCAGATAGACTTGATACGAACCTTTGACGTTGAAACACAGCGATCCCTGCGAGACATTGAACAGCAGTCAATCCTTCCGGTCAAAGAAGGAGACTTGAACCACGACCTAGTGAATGAGCTTCTTCAGCATTCGGATATTGCACTTTTTTGCACTGTTACTGCAAATAAATACATCCCTTTAGATAAAGAATATACTCTGAACTCCGACTTTGTTAGCATCTCTCATCTTCCAGTTGCGAAAGGGTCAGATTCAGATGAAATGCCACTGAAAGGATTGGGAATCCTGCCAGAAGAGCGAAAAACCTTAGAGGATATTGTCCCTTTATTGATAAGAGACAAGACGATGGAAATCGTTGTATTGCCTTCTATGGCGCAGTCCGAACGTTTCAAAGATATTTTGTTCGACGGCGGCATCATAGCTCCGATAGTCCTGAGGGAGAAGGTATCTTCATACAGCGGAAGAATTTGTATAACCACGGGTGACCTTTCTTCCGGCATTCACATCCCCGGTCTTTTAGTCTTAACCGATCGTGAGATTTTCGGGGAGCGGCCACCTTACAGATCCTTAAGAAAATCGAAGGTTTCGAGGCTTCTTTTAACTATTGACGATTTGGCGCCTGGCGACTTTGTGGTTCATGAAGATCATGGCATAGGAAAATTTATTGGGGTTCAGAGACAAAAAGCTGGAGATATTGAAGAAGACCTAATTACCATTGAATACGCCCACGGTGACAGGTTGTACATGCCCTTCCAAGGGATACAAAAGATCCAAAAATATAGCGTTGGCGAAGACTATGTTCCATTGCTTAATAGGCTTGGGGGAAAACGCTGGCAAAAAACCAAGGCTAACGCAAAAAAGGGGATCAGGCAAATGACCGAAAAACTCCTCAAACTCTATGCGGAAAGGACGGTGTCAAGAGGGTTTGTTTTCAGTGAAGACACCGCCCTGCACCGTGAATTTGATGCCTTTTTCCCTTATGAAGAAACTCCGGATCAGATAAGAGCGTCAAGCGAGATAAAGAAATTCATGCACTCTGACAAAGTAATGGACATGCTTCTGTGCGGCGATGTTGGTTATGGCAAAACAGAAGTTGCTATGAAGGCAGCATTCCGAGCTGTCTATGATGGAAAGCAGGTGGCAGTCCTTGTGCCCACAACACTTCTGGCTGAGCAGCACTTCAGAACATTCAAGACGAGGTTCTCAGGATTCCCTGTGAAGATCGATTATCTCAGCCGTTTTAAGACTAAAGACGAAATCAAAAACTGCAAGAATGCTCTTTCTCGTGGTGCCCTTGATATTGTTATCGGGACGCATATGCTTCTGAGCGGGGATGTACAATTTTTTGACCTTGGCCTTTTGATACTTGATGAGGAACACCGGTTCGGAGTCAATCAGAAGGAAAAACTGAAGGAATTAAAAAAGAACGCAGATGTACTTACTCTCACAGCAACGCCTATCCCGAGGACCCTCCACATGTCACTTTCCGGCATACGGGAGATGAGCGTCATAGAAACCCCCCCAGAGGAGCGTCTTGCGGTGAGGAGTTTCGTGACACTGGAGGATGACAATACGATCAAAGAAGCGATTGAAAGGGAACTCAAGAGAGAAGGACAAATATTTTTCGTCCATAACCGGATAAAAGACATCGATATAATCTCGGACCATCTCAAAGGGCTGGTACCTAAAGCACGGATTACCTCGGCCCATGGTCAGATGAAGGAGGCAGAACTCGAAAAGATTATGATTAACTTCTTAAACAAGAATGTGGATGTCCTTGTCTCGACCTCAATCATTGGCTCTGGTCTCGATATACCCAGTTGTAATACGATAATCATAGATAGATCTGACACTTTCGGGCTTTCCGATCTCTATCAGCTGAGAGGAAGGGTCGGAAGGGGAAGACTACAGGCCTATGCATATTTTCTGATCCCCGGCGAAGAAATCATCAGCAATGAGGCGAAGAAAAGGATAAAAGCAATTCAGGAGATGAGTTATCTTGGGGCTGGATTCAGGCTCGCCCTGAAAGACCTTGAAATAAGAGGCGCCGGGAATCTCCTCGGCTCTGAACAGTCTGGGCACATATACAAAGTGGGCTTCGATATGTATACGGAGATGCTGGAAAAGACAGTGGCCGAACTCAGGGGGCAAAGCGTGGTCGACGAGGTCGAACCGCAGATTACCTTGCGTATTTCCGCATTCATCCCAGAAGATTACATCGCTGATGTGACCCTCAGGCTCAACGTTTACAGACGACTGTCATCGATAAGATCAATTGATACCCTGATGGAGGTGAAAGACGAACTGATCGATAGATTTGGCAAGATACCTGAAACAGTTGATCATCTCCTGAACATTGTGAGGATAAGGCTCTTGGCAAAACTCCTCTTCATTAAAAAAGTTTCGGGCCTGGGAGGCAGATTCAGATTTTCATTTCTTCCTGATTCTGAAAGCAACGGCAGGATTCCGGTCGACTTCTTTGACAAGATCTTGAAAATACTCTTCTCTCTTTCTGTACAACCGCGCTATTGTGATAACGTGAGGATTCGCTTTATGTCTGACGGGTTCAGGCTTACCATGAAAGACACGTCTTTGAATGATCAACTAGAGCAGATAATAGAGACACTTCAATTACTATTACTAGAGATTCAAGGAGCGTAGATCATCGGTTCGCAAAGTCAGTAGTCGAGGCATCCATTGTTTGGTCCAAAACTCGCTATAGACATCAACATTGAAATGGTTTAAACTGAATTCTATGAAATTGCGAAATTCCGTCACAATAACCCTCATGGTTGCCTTTTTTTACTGTTTGAGCGGCTGTGCTTCAACGAGTCAGGAGCAGCAGAAGGAATCAGATTTCTCCTATAGAATGGGAGTGGCCTATTTTAATGAGGGGCGAATACAAATGGCTTTTATTGAATTTCAAAAAGCACTGCAACTAACCCCGGATAATAAAGACATTTTAAACAGCCTTGGACTTGTCTATCTTAAATTAGAGAATTATGATAAGGCAAGAGAGCATTTTCTTAAAGCCATATCCCTAGATCCAGGATTTTCAGATGCATACAATAATTTAGGCGTGACTTACTTACAAAGAAAGCAGTGGCCTGAGGCAGCGCAGGCATTTAAGAAGGCCTTATCAAACCCGCTTTATAAGACCCCGGATAAGGCATTCGATAACCTGGGTCTTGCCTATTACAGGATGGGACAATTCGAATCGGCTATCGCTGCGTTTAAGGAGGCTATCAAAAGGGCTCCCTCATTACCTCTGCCATACTACTACTTTGCACTCGCATTGAATAAGGCCGGAAGATACGGTGAGGCGGCAACAGTAATCACACAGGCGATTGAATTGGATTCGAGCTATAAAGGGGATAGGACAAAGTTCGCTGAAGATCTAAAAAGGAGGCTTCCCACTGCAAGTGGAGATGAAGCATCAGATTTTAAGGATTACCTCGAAATAATGAAATATTAACCCTCTGATCGGGAAGACAGTCCCCCGTGCTAAGCACGGGGGACTCTGAAGTCAATTAAAGCTTCACTACATTAATTGCCTTGGGACCCTTGGGGCCTTTCTCGATATCAAAGCTGACCGTATCACCTTCTGCAAGTGACTTAAAGCCGTTGCCTTGGATGGAAGAATAGTGGACAAACACATCACTACCGTCTTCGCTTGTGATAAAGCCAAAACCTTTGGATTCATTGAACCACTTTACTTTTCCATTTGCCATTCCATTTACCTCCTTACTGATAAACTAAAGTTTCAGCATGGCCTTCAAAAAAAAGGCCACAAAGCTAAAAGTCTTTGTGGCCTTCTGCAGTACAAAAACTTCTGAAACTTCACATATTAAATAACACGTTTACTTAGAAAATGTCAACAGTCTCTTCAATGCCCCAAATAGAACTTAAAGTTTATTACTCATTGTAAAGGCGACGAGCGGATTCGAACCGCTGAATCGAGGTTTTGCAGACCTCTCCCTTAGCCACTTGGGTACGTCGCCGTCAGCTGCATTGACAGATAAAATAATTCCTTGCAGACAATTCAAATCATTGCTCACTAACCATCGAATACTTATCACTGACAATAAAAGCCCACAAATTTATACGTGTGCCTAAGTCAACTCCTGGCCGAGACCTTGAAAGTGTACCAGAAATGTCACTTCCTATGCAAATGAGTAACCCAGTCCCGCCTCCCTGAGTGGGAGGTACTACGCTTGTTCGGCGCAGACGCGTTGTGGTATCTAGATCTTTATGGTCATTGTCCTTTCGTAAAAATCCATGTCACTGAACTCAAAACCTATTTTTCTGTACAGCCTCATCGCCATAAAATTAGAAGACTCTACTGTTAGCCAGATTGATTCAAACCCCATTTGCCTAGCCTTTTCGACAGCCAATCGTGTGAGTTCGGAGCCGACTCCAAGATTTCTCGATGCCTCATCCACAAAAATCACAAATTCCCCTGATTTTCCTCTCGCATCTGGAATTAACGCCGCATGTCCAATCACTCGTTCACCTTTCCAAGCAAGAAAATTTGTACCAATCCTAACTAGTCCCCTCACCCAAGAGTAACACATTTCAATATCTTTTGGAGGTAATCCCTGGGAGGCTGGTTTAGGAGAAAAAGCAGCGTACATGTCCAAAAGAGACGCCAAATCTGCAGTATCATAGATCCCTATTGCAAAATGTTGTCCGGCTTTATCAGTACAATTAATGTGCTCTTTCTGTCCCATACTGGCATAATTCAAAAATTAATGCGTATCTTTTTCTTTGCTCTCTGTGATCAGAGATAACATGAATCCAATCTTGCACGGATGCCCCTCAGATTCAGCTTTTCTCTCCCTCACTGCTCACAGGAAATCAGGCGAAGGACGATTTGTCAAACTTTCCCTTGCATGAGGTGGCTTGGTTGTGTCACCCAGTTTCGTGACACTTTCCACATCTTTTTTGATGAATTACATCAATATTATGACATACGATTTTTTCTTATGCCTCTATGTCGGAAAACTTCATCACCTCGAACAATTCGTAATGAAATGCGAGTACCGCATCGAAGACAACAAAAAAAAGTTAGGAAAAAGCCACGATCATCGAAATGAATCGGGACAATATAAAGAAAAAAGAGAGATTCAATGAACCTGACATAAACAACAGCTGTGGCGACAGAATGAGGGAAGAACAAAAAGACATCTCGTTAATGCCCCTGTCAAGTTCTTACCGATAGATACTTCAAGAGGAGGGTCAGCGGACTCGGTTAATATTAGTGCCGGTGGAATGTAGTTTTAAAAAAAAGTTACATTATTATGGATGGGATCCAATGGACACAACTCAGATACCTGCAATACTGACACGATCGTCTCAGACAAAGTGGTACGACACTCTAAGATAGACGTTAGGTTAAGTATCAGCCATTGTTAAATCAACTTTTTTGTCTGAACACTTACGATGGCTAGTACTTTTTCATTTCCGTCAGTCCAGCATTTACAATGCTCTCGCTTGTGTCTAGATATATAAATAGCGTATAGAGGCTGTTCGAGGTACAATCAAAAAGTGTGTAAATAGAAGACAGGCGGTGTATCCTAACTATTGAACGGAAATTCAAAGAAGAAAGGAGACACCACCCATGGGAAAGAGTATCATTGCGGCTGCGAGGCCGTCAAGCAGGACGTATGATATGTTGGAGGATATGGTTCGGTTGAAAGTGAAGGAATATATCCAGGACATTCTTGAAGAAGAGATTGAGGAGTTTCTGGGAAGAAAGAAATCCGAAAGAATGAAA
>JBKQMP010000024.1:0-4073 GCA_052146665.1 Dissulfurispiraceae bacterium | reverse complement strand
TCGGCATAGCTGCCGAGCAGGTCAAGAGTCCTCGCTACTTGTCTTGCGGCTTGCGCTGTGTTTTCGTTCTGGTTCCTTTTGAGGCCATCCATTTCTCTGATCACCACAGCGGGGATGACAATGACATTATCCCTTAGCTTATACATAAGGTTTGGCTCGTATAAAAGAACCGTCGTATCCAGCACGTATGTGGTTTGCCTTTTGCTCTCACTTGAACTTTTCATCGTTGTCTCCTCTTAAAGCTTTTTTTGTTATTTTCACTCTGTACTACTGAATGCTCGACATTGTTTGATAATAGCTCCGATCATCAAAATCCCATCGCTGGTTAAGTGCCCGAAACATGAATAATACTTGTATTTTTGAGATGAAATTTCAACAAACAATTCGGCAATTGATAAATTTCTTTTTAGGGAGCAGTCATTAAGAGAGGTTGCGCTACAGCTCGAGGACACTATTTTTGAGCAATATAATATCGGGGTCCCTCTGGGGATTTCTCAAGGCTCGACGTCCTGACATTGCTTATAATAGGCAAGCCTGTGCCGAACCCTGCTTCAGGCCAGACATCTCATAGGTATTTCTAACTTCATAATCCCTTTTTAAGTCGGCTACAAGCTCATCCTCTGACAAGTATGGCAATATAGATAAGAAGGCAGCCATGTAGCTTTCGTTCGAAAATAATAGGGACATCAAAATGAATTACGCCCGTAACAGGCGTTTTGGTGGTGTATTCGCAGAGTGCATCTGATGAAAAAGGGAGTCGCTAGAAGCGGATGGCACGACCGCGATGGGTGAAGCTAATAAGCCTTATCATCTTCCAAGGGAAGAAATGATATGCTCTCATTTTCCAAGTCTACCAGCCAAGTCTTATGCTCCTTAAACTTGCCGCTCAAAATCAGATTGCTCACGGGCATCTGAACGTATCTCTCGACAGTGCGGTGGAGTTCCCTAACGCCATACTGCGGGCTATATCCGCTCTGGGCGAGAAACAATTCTGCTTCCTCAGTAAATCTCAGGGAAATGTTATATCGGTTTTCTAAGTCCGCTGAAATCTCCCCGATCATGGGCATTAGTATCTTTCGCACCATGGCCTCACTGAGACATTTAAAGACAATCTGATCGTCTATCCGGTTAAGCAGCTCTGGGCGGAAGTATTTCAGAGCTTCACTGTCTGCTTCAAGGTCCGCGGCCACTTCGTTCTTTTCAAGAAAACCGATTTTCCCTTTCTGGTGCCCTGCTTGCAGCAGATTTGAGGTCATAATGAAAATGACATTCTTGGCGTCAATAGTCCTGCCTTTTGAATCGGTAATGCGCCCCTCATCAAAGAGTTGCAGAAAGAGATCAAAGACTTTCGGATGAGCTTTCTCTGCCTCATCGAGAAGAACGATCGAATATGGATTTGACCTCAACTTTGACGTCAGCTGACCCTCCTCTTCGTGACCAATGTAGCCTGGAGGTGAACCAATAAGCTTCGCAATGCTGTGCTCTTCCATGAATTCAGACATATCAAGACGTATAAGAGCGTTTGACCGACCGAACAGAAACTCTGCAAGTGACTTTGCCATCTCTGTCTTACCAACGCCTGTCGGGCCCAGGAACAAGAAGACCGATAAAAGACCCGTCTTCTTACCTACGCCGGTGTGTGCCATAAGAAGCCGCTGGCTGACTTTATCTATCGCCTCATCTTGGCCAATAATCCTCCCCTTCAGAAAAGCACTCAGCTCAAGCAGGCGTGAGTTTGAAATACCTTCGAGATGGCCTCTTATGATCTCAAGAGGTAAGCCCATCTTCTCTGAAACAACCTCGGCGATGGTATGTTCGGTAACCCTGTCTTTATCAATGGCATCGACAATTTTCTCATCACCGGCTTTCATGTTTTGCACCATACTTAGAAAAGGTACGTGAACCCGTGCTCCGGCCTTGTCAACAAGATCAATAGCCTTGTCAGGCAGATGATGGTCGATATCAAATCGTATGGCAAGGTCAACAGCTGCTTCTAATGCTTTGTCGGTTATTTTCTTGCCGAAGTGCTTTTCCCATTTGGGCCGGATGCCTTTCAGGATTTCTATGGCCTCATCGCGTGAGGGTTCATTTACAATCACCTTTTCAAATCGCCTCTCAAGGGCGGAGTCTGACTCGACATACCTACGGTATTCTCCAATGGTAGTAGCACCGATGCATTTGATATCACCGCGCGCAAGTGCAGGTTTCATGATATTTGCGGCATCCATACTGCCTCCGCCTACACTGCCTGTACCAACCAGATTATGGATCTCGTCAATGAATATGATGATATCGGGGTCAGCCTTCACATCTTCGATTATTCGTGTAAGGCGCTCTTCGAACTCGCCGCGGTATTTTGTTCCGCCAAGAAGCGCTCCGAGATTCAGCTCGATGATCCGCTTTCCGGAAAGTACCTGAGGGTCCTTCCCCTGGACTGCCCTGACTGCTAGCGCCTCGACAATGGCTGTTTTACCAACACCTGCTTCGCCGACAAGCACGGGGTTACCCTTTATGCTGCGGGCAAGCGTCTGGATCACCTGCAGCAGCTCATTCCGGCGGCCAACAAAGGGGCCAAGCCTTCCTTCTTTTGCGGCCTGAGTGAGGTCGCGGCCATACCGTTCAAGATATGATTGCGGAGCATCGTTGTTCATCTGGCCTTCATTTGCCTGGACAGGGGCCTTTTCAGGGGGGTTGAGTAAAGCGTCCCGCAGTACGCTTGGAAAAACCTCTAGGTCGGCGAAAACGGACGTCAAAATATCGCCGGGGTTCTCGGCTATTGCGGCAGCGAGATGCAGGGTAGTTATGCGTTTTAAATCGGCAATGGCAGCAGCCTTCGCAAATACCGCTTTGCATTCCTCGCTTCGGTGAATGGTCTTTTCCGTGTGCTTGTAGCCAGCGCTGCCAAGTTTCTTGCGGATTATCCTTCTGAGCTTCGTTTGATCAATACCATGGGAGCGTAAAACTCTCTTCAAAAGAGAATGCTCCTCTTTCAGGGCTTGCCAGGCATTCTGGTCCTTCCCTAGCTGATCTGAGCCGGCGGCTGTAACTTTTTCAAGGCTAAGGATTCCGATAAAAAGGTGCTCTTTCTCAACGAACTTATATCCTGATGCTGCAGCTTCCTGAGCAGCTATCCGCCAGGCCACGTCGGCGCCGATCGAGAGGTTTTGCATGTGCCCTACTTATACTCCTGTAAAACGAGGGATTCTATTTCGGTGATGACTGGCTGCTCGCCGCAGTGGCATTTTAGCGAAGCGATATATGGATGCTTTTGCCTTATATCTTGCACTAATCATTTCACTCCCAGCTCCCTTAGTCGACGTCGTGCATATTCAATTTGCTTTGTGTATTGTGGCGATGCCAACTCAATAAATCGCTTGTAAGAAAAAGCGGCGTCTCGTCCTCTACCAATTTTATCTTCAGCATGCCCTTTGTTATACCATGCCTCAGCATCTCTGGGGTTGATCTCAAGGGTTCTGTCATAACAGGCAATCGCTTCTTGAGACTTGTTGAGACGATATAACGCATTCCCTTTGTTAAGCCATGCATTTTCATGACCGGGATTGATCTCAAGGGCCTTGTCAAAACAGGCAATCGCTTCTTGAGGCTTACCGAGCATATTTAATGAAAGCCCTTTGGTACTCCACGCCTCTGCATATCTGGGGTTGATCTCAAGGGCCTTGTTACAACAAGCAATAGCTTCTTGAGGTTTACCAAGCATATTTAATGCCATCCCTTTATTACCCAATGTTACTGCATCTCCAGGGTTGAGCCCAATGGCTCTGTCAAAACAGGCAGTCGCTTCTTGAGGTTTACCGAGCCTATTTAATGCCATCCCTTTTCCAGCCCATGTCTCAACATCTCTGGGGTTGCTCTCAACAGCTCTGTCATGGCAGGCCATCGCTTCTTGGTATTTACCGAGCACCTCTAATAGAATCCCTTTGATAGTCCATGCCTTTGCATATCCGGGGTTAATCTCAATAGCTGTGTCAAAACAGGCCATCGCTTCTTCATGCTTGCCAAGAGGTCCTAATGAAAGCCCTTTGTTATACCATGCCTCAGCATCTCCGGGGTTG
>JBKQMP010000023.1:0-15938 GCA_052146665.1 Dissulfurispiraceae bacterium | reverse complement strand
ATAGAACTTGGCCTTGATATGTCAGAACGAGTTAAAGAGTTAGAAGATAAAGCAGACGAAATAGAGGCTTCAGATGAATACTCTATAGATGAACATGATTATCGATACCGGGGAAGCGACTCAGATTATGATTGTAGCGATGAGGAAATCGATTCAATATTTCAGACACTGAACAACCGTTAGGGCAAGTTGTCGTTATTAATAATTGATTTAAAAAAAATACTCATTATTGTCAGATTTAATAAGTTTGCGTATTCTCTCGCGATCGTTACAGTGCGGGGCACATCTGCTAATGTTCAACATTGTAAGGCTTTGACGATTAAGGATTTTGATTCGTAGTCGATGACACCCATCTGTCTTGTAATTAAACCTTTAGAGGAGTAAAATAGCCTCATTCTATGGCCCTATCAGAAGCAGATACTTGTCGCAAATTAGTCGTTCCCAAACTTCAAGCGGCTGGATGGGAAAACGAACCGCACTCTATCGCGGAACAACGTACTATTACTGATGGCCGCATAGTGCCCGTGGGGCAAGGGTTCACCCGCAAGCCACCCAAGCGAGTAGATTATCTGCTGCGCTATACTCGAGACTTCCCTGTTGCTGTAGTCGAAGCTAAGGCGGCATATAAAAATGCTTCAGACGGACTCCAACAGGCCAAATATTATGCCGAAATGATGGGTCTTAGGTTTGCTTACGCTACTAATGGATATGAACTTATCGAGTTTGATTATTTTACAGGGCTCGAAAAACCTCGAAGTGACTATCCGACGCCTGATGATCTCTGGCGGCGTTATCTGCTGGCGGGTGCGATTACGGATCAGAGGGTTGAAAAAGGACTTCTGACACCTCTTAACCACTTGGTAGGGAAGGATGAGCGGTATTATCAACAGATCGCAATCAACCGTACCGCAGAGGCCATACTTAAGGGCAACCGGCGGCTGCTTCTGACAATGGCCACAGGCACAGGCAAAACGGTTGTTGCATTTCAGATTTGCTGGAAACTCTGGAATGCCCGATGGAATCGAACGGGAGAATATCGTCGGCCTAAGATCCTCTATCTTGCCGACCGCAACATACTCATTGACCAGCCCAAGGACGGCATCTTCGCCGGTTTTGGCGATGCCCGCTACAAGATAGAAGCAGGCGAAATCGTGCAGAGCCGCGAAATGTATTTTGCGATTTATCAGGCGCTTGCCGAAGATGAACGCCGGATCGGCCTGTTCAAATCATTCACTCCTGATTTTTTTGACCTTGTTATCGTGGATGAATGCCACAGGGGAAGCGCCAAGGATGACAGTTCATGGCGGATCATACTCGACTACTTCACTCCTGCCTTTCAGCTTGGTATGACTGCTACCCCCCTTCGGGATGACACCCGAGACACTTATCTTTACTTCGGCAATCCGATTTATCAATACAGCCTCAGGCAGGGTATTGACGATGGCTTCCTTGCGCCATATCGTGTGCATCGTGTCATTACGGAATGGGATGCCGCAGGATGGCGACCGAGCCGAGATGAGCTTGACCGTTATGGCCGACCGATACCGGATGAAGCATACCAGACGAAAGATTTTGAGCACGTCATTGCCCTCCGTGCCAGGACTGAAAGGATCGCCCGTCATCTAAGCGAATTCCTGAAGAAAACAGACCGCTTTGCTAAGACAATAGTGTTTTGTGTGGACCAGGAGCATGCGAGCGAGATGCGCCAGGCTTTGTCAAATCTAAACAGTGATCTCGTCGCCCGATATCCTGATTATGTCTGTCGGGTTACTGCGGATGAGGGGGATATCGGCCGTGGTCATCTCAGTCGGTTTCAGGATGTAGACACGATAACGCCAACCATTCTCACCACCTCTCAGCTTCTCACCACGGGGGTGGATGCTCCAACATGCAAGAACATTGTTCTTGCCCGCGTCGTCGGCTCTATGACTGAGTTTAAACAGATCATTGGCCGTGGGACTCGGGTACGCGATGATTATGGCAAGTTATGGTTCAACATCCTTGATTACGCTGGATCTGCAACACGCCAGTTTGCCGACCCTGATTTCGACGGCGATCCTGCAAGGATAACGGAGGAGGAGCTCACGGGAAGCGGCGAGGTCCGAACTATTTCGGAGGCAGCCGCAGCGTATGAACCAGAAGATGAGGGCACTGTTATCGTCGAACCCCCTTCCGAAGAACGGCACAAGTTCTATTTCGACGGCGGTCAGGTTGAAATAGTCGCACATCTTGTCTATGAGCTCGATACTGAAGGCAGACAACTCCGTGTTGTACGCTATACAGATTATGCGGCGGACAGGGTCCGTACGCTTTGGCCCACGGCCCGCGAACTACGCAAGAAGTGGGCAGATCCTTCGCAGCGTTCCGAGATCATCAGTAGTCTTGAAGAGCGAGGTGTGAGTTTTTCTGGACTGGCTGAATCCCTGAATCAGCCAGAAGCCGATCCATTCGATCTTCTCTGCCACCTTGCCTTTAACGCACCGCTCCGCACGCGCCGGGAAAGGGCCCAGCGCCTTCGCGCAGAGCGAAAGGACTTTTTTGATCGTTATGGTGCAGAGGCAAGGCAGATCCTTGATGACCTTCTCGAAAAATACGCAGAATATGGAGATGCCCAGTTTGTCCTGCCCGATGTTCTCAAAGTGCCACCGATTTCAACCCACGGGCAGATCGGTGATATCATCCGTCTCTTCGGAGGGCCCGAGCAGCTTCGCACCGCAGTGAACGAACTTCAGAATCTGCTCTATGCTGCATAGGAGAACAATAAATGGTACGAACTAAGAAGGTAGTTGCCGACAAGCCCCTCACCACGGCCCAATCTCTCGGTAGCTTGATTAAATCTGCGCGAGATATCATGCGCAAGGACAAAGGGCTGAATGGAGACCTTGACCGGTTGCCAATGCTCACATGGATCATGTTCCTCAAGTTCCTTGATGATCTTGAGTTGCAGAGGGAAGAAGAAGCTGCATTGGCAGGAATGAAGTTTCGTCCGGCAATTGAGCCCCCCTATCGCTGGCGTGATTGGGCTGCCAACCCACAGGGAGTCACTGGTGACGAACTTCTGGCCTTCATTAATCAGGACGAATGCATTAGACCGGATGGAAAGCGGGGGGCTGGCCTGTTTGCATATTTGCGTGGATTGACAAGCTCAAACGGCGATGACCGGCGCGACGTCATTTCAACTGTGTTCAAAGGCGTTGATAATCGCATGCGCAGCGGTTACCTCCTGAGGGATGTGATCAACAAGATACAGAACATACACTTTACTTCCAGCGACGAGCTCCATACCCTTGGCGCGTTTTACGAGTCCATGCTTCGTGAGATGCGTGATGCTGCCGGTGACGCCGGTGAATTTTACACACCTAGGGCTGTAGTACGTTTCATGGTCACAGTTATTGATCCGCGCCTTGGCGAG
This sequence comes from Dissulfurispiraceae bacterium, assembly GCA_052146665.1. GTDB lineage: Bacteria > Nitrospirota > Thermodesulfovibrionia > Thermodesulfovibrionales > Dissulfurispiraceae > JBKQMP01. The sequence continues at coordinate 12,526 of JBKQMP010000023.1, read as the reverse complement.
ACAGTGCTGGATCCAGCGTCCGGTACCGGCGGCTTTCTGGTGGAAGCATTCAACCACCTCAGTGAACAGGTAAAGACCGTTGAAGACCGCAGAGTGCTTCAGAGACGGTCTCTGTTTGGGTGTGAGCCGAAGTCTCTGCCTTATCTTCTGTGCCAGATGAATTTGTTGCTTCACGGTCTAGACGCCCCTCAGATCGATCCTGGCAACGCCCTCCGGTTTAAACTTACAGAGATCGGAGAGAAAGACCGTATAGATATCATCCTCACGAACCCGCCTTTTGGTGGAGAGGAAGAGAAGGGTATTCAGGGTAATTTCCCGGAAGACAGGCAGACCACCGAAACCGCGCTTCTTTTCCTCCAGCTCATCATGCGTGAATTGCGACGTTACCCAACACCCGCTGGACTCCCTGCCCGCGCTGCTGTGGTTGTGCCCGAAAGCGTAATGAGCGATCTAGGAGTTGCCCAGCGCATCCGACAGGACCTCGTTGAGAATTATTGCCTTCATACAATAGTTCGGCTGCCCAAAGGTGTTTTTGAACCTTATTCAGATATACAAACAAATCTACTCTTTTTTGATACGTCAAAGCGAACTTCCGGCATTTGGTTTTATCAGCATGAGGTGCCTGAAGCACGTCGTGCTATGAAGAATCCTTGTTATACACGAACCTTCCCCCTTGCTTATAATGAATTGGAGCCTTTGCTAAAGTGGTGGGGTAATAAACGTGACAATTCTAATGCGTGGTATGTATCGTTCGAGATTATCAAAGAACGAAATTTTACTTTGGATTTCCGTAAGCCAGTGCGGCCGAACAATGGTAAGACAGTTCGGTTGGATAAAACTATAGCTGATTACAATGATCAATTAACACATGCGAAAACTCTTCTCGGAAGCATCGAAGAGAGCCTGTCAGCCCTATATATGCCCAATGACATGGCTCATGAAATACCTCTCGGCAGTTTTCTACAACGCCTAAAAAATGAAGTCCAGATTGTGGCTGACAAAGAATACGACCAGATCACAGTCAAACTTTATGGCAAAGGTGTCGTTCGTCGCGCTCGCATTTTGGGTGCAGAAATAAGAACTCGCCCGCAATTTCGCGCAACCGATGGTAATCTAATTATCAGCAAAATTGATGCGCGGAACGGGGCTTTCGGTATAGTGCCCCCAGATTTAGATGGTGCAATAGTTACAAACGACTTCCCTCTATTCGAAATAAACACAACGATAGTTCTGCCACGCTATCTTGCGCTTCTACTTATGTCGGATAAATTTATAGAGGCATGCAAACGTTCAAGCAAGGGGACGACAAATCGAAAGCGTCTCAGTGACGATCTTTTTTTGGCTGAAACGCTATCAATTGCGGGTGATGAGATACAGAAACTTGCGATTTCAGTTGCTGCGGAGATAGAGAAACTTTGGCACGTCCTTCGTACGCTTCCAGACTCAGTGCATGAATTACTGCCAAGTTTAGCGAATACCCTAAGTTCTGTGGAAAGAGCACAGACAAACTTGTCACGAGATATCTAAGAATTGGACAGTACCTTAGACATCGGAAGCAAAAACGGTGCCGTGGTTGGATTGGTCATATTTCGAGGATAAAGGCAGGGAAATCTTAAGAATGCTACGAGTGGGATATCCTGAACGAAAGAACAAAGAGGATTTTGTGAAAGTCCTTTCCTCGGGGATTATTGTTCATCTAATATCACAATATGCCGTTAGGCAACACGATAGGTAATCCCAGAAATGTCACATAATATTCTAAACCTGGGAAAAGTTGAATCAATAAATCTGTTAGATCAACAGATCGAGAAGGGGGAAAGACTATTTAAAAGCGGACATTCAACAATCAAAAAAAATAAAGGGAACCCTATTCCTTCCCGGGATAGAGACGTCTTTGAATCAATGTTTAACCTTTGGGTTGACACAACATATTCAATTCTCCTCAAAATATATAAAAATTCTGAATATGCTCTGGAGTTTAAAGACAAACAGTCGAGTAAGGTCACGTATGTAAGCTCATCCTGGGTACGAGATATTAAATACTATTTACAAAGGCAGTTGGTGCCAAAGCTTGATTACTTGAATGTATTAAGAGATTCCATTGATGACTTTAAGGAAGAGCGGGTTAGAGCACTCGAGTCGAGGGCAGACTTAGACCCATGGAGAGTGATATGTGGACATCTATTCGAACTCGATAGCTATTTCATTCCTGAGATCATCGACAAAACGGGAATGAAGGTGAATTGGCGTCTGACAAAAGAAGAAGATGATTCACACAATTACAGAAAAGCAGCGTATCGTCCCCGGATCAATGCTGAATATGATTCACTTTCTGACACAGACAAGCTCCGAGTCGCATTTATTGTAGCCTCCGAACTTTCAGGTAAAGGTTATGCGGATAGCCTAAGCGTCAACCTAGGGAAAATAGGTTGGCACATTGAGGATGGCTACTTGACGCCATCCCGAGCAGATATTCAGGAGCTTTTTTTCCCCAAAGATTCTCATCATGACGCGTACGTGGAAATTAGAAATCTGTTTCAAAAAGCCGAGAATTCGATTGTAGACGATGACCCATACCTTGATAGCTCGATATTCATAGTGCTGGGTACACTTTCGTCTTCTTCTTTGAACGTTCAGCTACTTACTTATAAGGTTCCAAGTGACTTTGCACGGGAAATGGAGAAGTTTATCGCCCAACACCAGACGTTTAGGCTTGTGGCTCGAAAGTCTAATGAGTTCCACGATCGATTTATCATTCTCGACAACGACGAATACTGGCATTTGGGCTGTTCGATCAAAGATGCTGGCAACAAGGTCTTTATGTTGAGCAAGATCGAAGATATAGCCAACAAAACAGCACTAACTGAGCACGTAAAAAATAGTTGGTCAGAGGCTCAAAAGATATAGTCTTTGCCTAACAAACATATGCTTTAGAGGGGAATAGCTCGGCAGAAAGTAAAGCAATGGAAGAAAACCTTGAGAAATCTGAGAAGGCGATGGACAAAGATGACGCCTATGTGGCAGTTTGTCTAGGCAACCCGGCAGGACTTTACGAATTGACAGGCCTCGATGCTGCGCGTGGGGTGCACGCCTAACATCAGCAGGTCCCTCATGAAGCGCGAGGTGGATACTTGTTCAGAGCGCGCTCGGTCATCTTGTAGCCGAACTCCTGAATAAGGGTTTGAATGACGCACACGATACTCAAGGGACTCCACTTTTCCACTTTAGAGTTATCACTCATGAACTTTGCCGCGCTCTCGATATCGTGCTCAAGAAATAGAGCTGCTGCGATTCCCAGCGTTCCTTGCTTCCGTGCGTACGCCGGGAGATAACGTCATCACGCGTAAATGTTTTAGAGCGAACCAGACCCGTAAGAAGGTACGAATAGTAGCGGAGGTCCAGGCCAACCGTAAAGAACACGAGCTCATCTTCGGATATCTCGATGTTCAATTCATGGCTGGCTCCTCTCTTTGCTGTTGCGAATAGGGAAAGGCTGCCGCCGGCATCTCGGTCCGCTACGTAATTAACGCATTCGTTTTTCGCTGGCGAAACGTAGCCAGGATAAGGAGCTATACCTTCTACTCCACGTTTAGCGACAATAATGAAGCCGTCTTTAGTGATGACCGACAGGTTGACTGAGAACGCGTTTGAAAAGTATCTCAATGGCGACTCGTAGCTGAGGTCTTGTAGGTACTTGTGGCGGACGCTAATCGCACTGCCGTCCTCAGTTGAGACAAGGTCATCAAGGCTCATCGTAGTGGCCAGGCAATTGTAGTATCCAGAGGGGCAAAAGCGAAGTACAAGAAACGGTTCCTCGGCGTATCCGAGTTGACCCCGCTCTATCTTAACCAGTGCAACAGTTGGACCGTCATGAAATTGGCGCGGTTGTCCTGATCTCTCCAACTGCGCCTGAGTTTTCTCGATCTCTTCTCGTTTTTTGATAAGATCAAGAGGCAAGACGACTGGCGTCGGACCAAGTTGACAAATTACGTTCGCCGGCGTGTAAGGATCTGTGAAAGAGCCTTCGACTGTTACCCAGGGGGTCCGAAAATGGCCTATACTAAAGTCGTCGTGTCCAGGAGGAACGACATCCGATAGCCGAAGACGCGAACGAAGGGTGTGAAGCCACTATCGTGCTCGGCGCTGCCATTTCTCAAGAGGCCTGTCGAGGAGTCGGCCGACGAACAGGCCGATGACTGTACCTACGAAGCCACTCACTATCATATCCCCGAGTGATGTGTTGACGACAGACCATTTCATACAAGCTCCTTGCGTGACGGAGTGGGCCAGGGTGCGTAGGTGGGTGGAGCTGGGTGGCGCAGCCTAACGCAATGCATCAGCTGACTGGCCACAGAGAACCGCAAACGCGACGGGCTATTCCAGGGCGCTTGAATGTCTTTTGTTCTCTGGGCCTTTATCATTGCTTTTGTTCTTTCTTTTGTTAGGAGGTTGCGAAACTTGCTTTCAGTCTTTCTTCTTTCCGCCCTGACCAACTGGTGGCGGTGGCGGTGCCGTAGTTGGTTTCGGGTTTACTCCACCTTTTTTTACTGTACCTTCATCGATCACTTTCCGAATAGGTTTTTGTGTCTCCTTTAACTTGCTCATGCTTTTCTTCCTCCTCCCTTATGAATTCTTCGCTAATCGGCAGACTTCTGCACTCTATAGAAATATCTTCTCTATTGCGTGACAGATAAACTGCCCCGGATTGATACAAAAACTCCCCTGAATCATTCTTAAAAATTGAAACATCTCTCAATAGGAGTTCTGCGTCTTTTGAATCATCTGAAAATGCTTGAACCCAGCCGTCATATATGAGGTTATTTTTATGATCACGAACTGTGACCCAAACTATCTCCTTTATATTTAAAAAATAGCCCCAAACATCAAGTTCGCCAAATTTCTTGGTAATGCCGCTAAAACGCGCGAGTTTATTCCATAATTTATGATTTAGAGTCGCCGATATAATTACACCTAAGCAAATTGCTAAAACGCAAACAATTGCAATTTCCCGATATGAGAAAGGTGAAGCTGAATTGGTGAGGCTGCGCAGAAAGACAACTTTTAAGCTGAATGAATCGGGAGAGATTTGATTTATAAACTTGAGGCCAAACCAATATAGAAAATACGAAAAAATGCCTAACACAAACGCCTGAAGAATGAAAAATTTTGCCTCTCTGGGGCGGTGTGTCGTAAGACTATCAACAACGTAAGCGCATAGAAGCCCCGGGAAAAAAAGCAAGAGCATCTTGAAGGTAAATTCGGATATGTTCATAAGTAGTTATTTCTCTATTTGGCAATAATTATACCAAAGTAGGTATCAAAAAGGGGATTTTTAGGTCGGATTTCAATAGTGAGTAGTAGGTCAGTTTGAAAATTATGTATAATTATTCATTGCTGGCCGGTTAAAATAGAGCCTCTTGTATAGGCTCTTCCCATCCCATTTTTAGCCTGCCAGGGTGCAGAGTCAATATATCGATAAGGGCCTTTCTCTCGAAGAGCATTTCTCGAATGACCCGACTAAGCTGCAGCAACGAGAAGCCGTATTTTGTCTGATATTTAATGTAGGTCAGGAGCAAATAATAGCACATTGCCACCCAGATTTGAGTCAGTACGGCGTTCTTGCTGGTCCCCAGGAACGACTTGATTTTGAGGTTCTGCTTGATCCATTTGAAAAACAATTCGATCTGCCAACGGGACTTGTAAATCTGAGCAATAGTAGTAGCTGCGAGCTTGAAATTGTTCGTGAGGAACGTCAGTGTCTTCTGCCTCTCTTCATCGTAATATCTGATGAGTCTGAGTTCTTTTGAGTATTTGGACTTTGTCATTGGTCCTTGAAGAGAAATCCGCTCATCGCTCAAGACCCTCTTACTGGAGAGCGGATGCTGTCCGACAACCGCATAATCGATATTAGTCTTTGCCCTGGTAACAAACCAGACCCCTTGCTCATCCAATGAATTCAGCCATTTGTAGTCAATGTATGCCTTATCAACCGAAACGATGCTGTCCGGTAACAGGGGGAAAGGATGGTCTTTCATCACCCGCACCTCATGCTTCTTGCCGTCAGTAACGGTCAGAAATGTCGGTAGTGCTCCAGAGTGGTCATAGAGACAGTGCAGTTTAATTGCTCCTTTGGTCGTCCTGAACTTTGCCCAAGGAAAAATCGACAGACACAAATCTATGGTCGAGGCATCTATCGTATAGAGAGGATTCTTGAAGCGGAACTTATGTTTCGGTGTCAGGGTCTTACAACGAGCTAACAAATGATAAAACAATCCTTCATACATGCGATAGTCACGTTTGGCATTGGCATCAGAGAGAGTGCTCTTGTATATTCCACTAAGCCCAAGGTGATACCACCGAGAAGCATGGGCCGATAACCCCGTCACAATATCCCGCAGACTATCCTTCTGCGTGATTTGCGAATACAGTATCGCTATGAATTGCTGCCATGTCGTAAAAGTCTTCACGTATCGGTCTCCTCGATACTGCTCCACCGCTTTGTCAAAATGATATCTCGGACAAAGCTTCAACAACTCTGAGAATATTGTGTATACTTTGTTCATGGTCTGTTCCTCCTTGTTGGCATAGGGTTTGGCGACTTCTATTCCCAACAAGTATAAAGAACAGACCGTATCTTTATAAATATTTACCGGACACCACTGATAGTAACATATTCAACAGGCAGCGCCGGCAGTAGAGATTGGGATATCTCTCTCCTGTGGCATATGAACAGAAATTCTACGCAGGACAGCTGGCAGCTTGAAAGGTTTAGTGTCCACTATTGCCATCCGAGGTCACCCCCTTTGCAAGCAGCTGCCTTAAAGGCTTGCTTGCTCTGAGTTCGAGTCGCTTCCAGACTGAGAAATTATTCTACTATTTCATCTTTTCTTGGAGCTCCCTCACTGCCTTTACTGTATTATTGATCCTGTTGAAATCATACCAGGTCTCGCTTTCAACTGGGAGATTCAGATTACTTCCGTATACCCGCCAGCCATCGTGGTAAATGGCTACATCTTTGAACCCAAGTGCCCTCAGAACAAGGTATGTGTATGCACCCCGCTGACCCGTCTGGCAATAAGTGATGACGCGGCTATCTGCAGGTATGTCTTTGTATAGCAACCTCAGCTCTGAGAGCGGTTGCATCAGATAGGACTCGTGATCGAAGTTCTTGGAATAGTCTATGTTCACCGCTTTTGGAATGTGGCCTCCGCGCAAGGCCCTCACATCGGTACCTTCATACTCACCAGCCGTTCTCACGTCAACGATGAGCGCCTTTTTCTTTCCCTCGACAACCTGCATGACTTCAGCGGCATTCGCACCTCTCTTTGTGCCAGGTGATGCCTTGAACGTAGTCACATGAGCTTTTGTCTCTGTCTGCTCAAGCTTGCCTCCCTCTGCTAGCCACCGCTCAATGCCACCATCATAAAAATGAACAGTACACTGAGCTTGTGAGCTATTACATCCCATGGCTTCAAGCACCCAGAACATCACCGCGTTCCAGTGAGTATTGATGGGGGACCCATACACGATGACATGGCTCTTATTTCCTATCCCCATCTCGCCGATGTCCTTTTCCAAACGAGGAATCACAGTCGCGGCCCTCTTCGTGTCATCGACAAAGAGCTTCGATATCCATCCTGGAAGGAGCACGGCCCCAGGTATGTGCCCTTCTTTATATTCATCGGGAAACCTTACGTCCATTATCACCCAACCAGATTTGGCGATCTTATCTTTAATGAAGGCGGTGTCGACAATCAGGTCCGCTGCCTTTTCGGATGAAAAGGCTGCCGATGAAAACAGAATACACACCGAAAGAGCCATTACTGCCACTATTACAGCGATCTTCTTGATGCGTGCACTTACAATTATCTTGACCATAAACAACTCCTTTTTTTAAAGCATTTTTCTATAGTTGAACTCGCGATTATTTTGGTAATAAGACACCGTAAAGACGTAAAGAAGAACCCCTGTCATTCAAACGCTCACCCATGTCTCCGCCTGCTTCAAGCAATGTTGGCTTTAGCCGATGCCATCGGCTCTCCATAGGCAGCTAATTTCTGCGTATGATACTTAACAGATAAAGAAATTACAATAGAGAGACTGTCGAGGCGACGACTGCATTCAGTGAAAGATACTAAGGAAGGGACGAGAGATGCTTTTTCAGGCTCAGAAGAGCCCTGATCCACCATCAGAATAAATAAAAAACCTCGTTCGTCCTTTAGGGACACGGTGTTACAATAGTTGTGCAGGCAACAAAATAACACTAACGAGCTGTATATATTATGGCACAAAAGACACTTCCGTATGAATATGAGATTGAGGAGAGCAAAGCAGGGTTGACAAGTTTTGGGGGCTTGCCGACATATTTGGACCTTGCAGCATCGACGGGGTTATTGAGCTCGATAGACCGGCATCTGGGGATACGGACAGGGGATCAAGGATGGACGGACCGGCAGATGATCATATCGCTGGTGTTATTGAATCTGGTGGGGGGGCGATTGCGTGGAGGACATAGATAAACTGGAGGCTGATGAAGGCTTTTGCCGGATACTTCGGAAGGTAGAGACGTATGGGCTGCGGAGGAAGCAACGGCGGGAGTTGAAGAAGCGTTGGAGGAAGGGGCGGAGCCGTACGCTGCCGTCAGCCTCAGCGATATTCCGGTATATCGCGAACTTTCATAACGAACAACAGGAGAAGCTCAGGGTAAAGGGGAAGGCCTTTATTCCTGCATCCAACGAGCATTTAAAGGCGTTGGGGAAGATCAATGCCGAGTTGATCAGTGTTGGTGACAGGGCAGAGACAGCTACGTTGGATATGGATGCGACGATAGCGGCGACGCTGAAAGAGAATGCCTTATACAGTTACAAGGGAGAGAAAGCTTATCAGCCGATTAATACATACTGGTACGACCGGGGGGTGATGCTGCACACGGAGTTCCGGGACGGCAACGTGCCTGCTGGACAGGAGCAGTTGCGAGTATTACAGGAGGCCCTTGGATGTCTTCCTTCATGGGTAAGAAAGGTTCGGCTGCGCTCGGACACAGCGGGATATCAGCATGACCTAATGCGGTACTGTGACCTTGATGATAATAAGCGCTTTGGGAGGATAGAGTTTGCGATAGGCGCTGATGTGACGCAGGAGTTTCGCAAGGCGGTTGCTGAAGTGCAGGAAGCAGACTGGCAGCCTTTTTATCGAAAGGTCAACGGGCAAATGCAGGACACTGGGCGTCAGTGGGCAGAGGTGTGTTTCGTGCCCAATAAGATCGGGCACAGCAAGAAAGGGCCTGTGTATCGTTATCTTGCAACACGTGAGGAGTTGAAGCAGGCGGAGTTGCCTGGCGTGGACAAGAGTGATGAAGAATATCTTTTCCCTGTAATGCGGATGAGGGACCAACGGTACAAGGTGTTCGGGATCGTAACGAATATGGATTGGGCCGGGCAGGAACTTATTGATTGGCTTTATGAGAGATGCGGCAAGAGTGAGGAAGCGCATTCGGCAATGAAGACCGATTTTGCGGGAGGCCGTTTCCCTTCAGGCGATTTTGGAGAGAACGCAGCGTGGTGGTGGATAATGATACTTGCATACAACCTCAACTCCCTCATGAAGAGGCTGGTGTTAGGGGAGTCGTGGATAAACAAGAGGATGAAGGCGATACGTTTAGGTCTCATTAACATAGCAGCACGGGTTATTGAGCATTCCAGGCGGCTATTGGTAAAGGTATCAGGGAGTCATCCTTCAAGTGGATTGTTGGTCGATATGCGTTGTAGGATGGCTCAGTTGGCGGCCTCCGGATGAGTAAATGAGGAGGTAGCGGCAGTTACAGAAACTTAATAAGTGTAAGTGACGGAAGAGGTGCGTCTCGAATCGGTATTTTCCCGACATTTCTGCGGCAACGGAGACAGTTTTCAGTCAAGCCCCAGAGTTCTATTCGCCGAAACTGAGGCCGCAAGCGTCGTAAAATCCCCAACGCACCTGCTCGTCTCACTTTCCGGGTAGGAGCAGCGATTCCCGCCGCTCCCCCCACAGACCCGGACGTGCCCAATTAAGGCATCCGGTTCGTCAGCGCATAACTTTGCTGTCCTGCAAGCCTCAGATGTCATGGATGATTTGGGGCTTCGGGAACGGGAACAGTTGTTCCAGCTTTGAGAGACTTTCCCAACTGATTGCCCCCTTATGGCTACGACGACTCAGCCAGTATTTCCACGCTTTCCATACCTGCCGATATACCAACGACAGTTTACGGTAATTGCACCGGATACCATAGTATTGGTAATGGCCTTTCAGCTTAAGACATAAGGCGCGATGTTGCTCTATGAGCGGCTCGTGTCTCGTCTTCCGGCACCATTCCCATATGCGTTTGAAGGTGCGGCGCAGTCGTTTCTTAGCTGTTTCCCGTTTAATTACCCAGTACCCTCGCCGTGATTTCGCCCAGTAATGAGTGAAACCAAGAAAGTCAAAACTCCCGTTTCCACAGGAACCCTTGTCCCTTGGCTTTCCAAACTTCACCAGCCTTGTCTTGGTCGGGTGTATGGTAAGCCCATACTGTTGCAGCCTCTCAGTTAGAGCCGTCATGACCCATTGTGCATCGGATTCGTTTTCACAGCCGAGCAGAAAATCATCGGCAAAGCGGATTAGAAAGGTCTCTCCCTTTATTGCGGGTATCACTCCCTCTACATACCACTTGTCCAACACATGGTGGAGGAATATATTGGCAAGCATTGGGGATGCTACTCCCCCCTGTTGCGTGCCTTTGTCGGAATATGTCAGGGTCTCTCCTTCCATTACCCCGGCATTCAGCCATTTGCCTATCAGCCGTAGTATCCCTCCGTCATTGATTCTAAGCCTGATTACTTCCAACAGTTTGTCATGCTCAATGTTGTCAAAATAACCTTTGACATCCGCGTCCACTATCCACTCAATGTTCCCTTCCATGCACCTCTGTCGAAGCTCCTTCAGTGCCTGATGCTGACTGTGGCCGCGCCTGAAGCCGTGCGAGAAGGCGTAGAAGTCTCCTTCGTACACAGCCTCCAGCAGCATCGTCACCGCGCGTTGCGCTATCTTGTCTTCGAACGTCGGCAACCCTAACGGCCTTTCCCCTCCATCATCCTTCGGTATCCACACCCGACTCACCGGCGGAGCATAGTACCGCCCCTCCTTTAGTCGTGAGTGCAGATTCCTAAGATTTTCTTCAAGGTTCAATGCGTATTCCTTCGCCGTCATCCGGTCTATGCCGGGTGCAGCGTCTTTACGGGTCAGCCTGTAGGCTTCCCTCAAGAAATCCACATCGATATGATGCGCCAGCGTGGTAAACACCATCTCCGGATACTGGATAGCTTGCTCTGCAATTCTCCGAAGTTTTGTTGATACGATTTGTGAGCTCAAAGTCTCTCTCATCTTTCCCTCCGGTGAAACGTTATGCCCGGCCTCGCCTTCCCTACAATGGGTCCTTTGGACTTCGGTTCCCCACCTTCCCAACCCTTCCAGGTTATCGGTACTATGCTAGGCTAAGACTGCCTCATGCCCTTTCCAAGTCTCTTCGCTTGTCGCTCGATTCCCGGTACCATGCCTGCTCTCTGTTTTCGTTCGTCTCTGCGCGAAAGCCCGCACTGACGCCTGGGGCTTTTGTTCTTCCGGTTGCCCTCTTCACTTCCGGTTACCAACATGGAGACATGCGGCCCTCCCAAGTTACCGAGTTATCCCTTTGCGTGCATGCCCTGCTCTCAGACCCCGGTGGTGTCCTGCCGCTTGCCTTCTCACAGTCAGGACTGCTGCCTTCCACTCCATCAAAAGCGTCGGCTTTCCTCCCTGCTTCATAGGAAGTTATCCTTCTGACCACGACTTAATCATTTCGGGGTTCAATTCCACGGCCTGCATACTCGCTGCACCCGGCTCCATACGCCCCCTCACGAGAACGCATGCGGGTTTGCTTCCGACCTGCCGGCTCGGCTTTGATCGGATGGGACTTGAGGCTTTTCCGCCACTCACCCACTGGATAACAACAACGTATTTCGTCCCGCTCTCACGGAACTCCTAACGCCTCGGTCTTACCTTGGCGCGATGATGGTGGATTATGGAAGAGCATTACTTGGAGTTTCCTGAGTTTTTTGGTCATAGATCAGCTAACCTGTTGAAGTAGCAAGATATCCGACAATTAAGGATGTGGCGGGGACTATTTTTGAGGAAGATTCCTGAGTTTCTGATGCTCTATTATAATGGAAGCCTTATCTGTGGCTAAGATGGAGGTGCCATGAGCGAGAACTCTAAGACAGTGGCCAACATAAAGGGACAACTCTCCAAATTCTCAGGAATCATCTCAAAGAGCTGTAAGAAGCCAAAACGGAACCTTATCAAGGAAATGCTATACGGGATACAGGCGGCTAAAGACGTAAAGCTAAGCAACATTGCGCGAACGCTGAAAGAGGAGCAGGCATTGATAAAGACCGAAGACCGTCTGTCTCGTAACCTTGACGACGAAGATTTTACCGATACAATCAATGAGGAGATTTGCCGGCATGGAGGATCAAAG
>JBKQMP010000022.1:0-6336 GCA_052146665.1 Dissulfurispiraceae bacterium | reverse complement strand
AGGCAAATGACTGGGTGTCGAGAAGAATTAGTATGAACTACAAGTATTTCATACATCAGGACTGTGCTTTTTATCCGTGCCACAATCTTCGGGAGTGGGAATCATGCCTTTTTTGTTGGTGTCCGCTTTTTTTGCTCGATTGCGGGGGTGATTTTGTTATTAAGGGAGGAATCAAAGATTGCTTTGGCTGCTCAATCCCTCATACTAAGGAGGGATATGATTATGTGCTGGAAGTAGTGAGAAAAGAGATTTATTGCTTGTGAAGGAATGTCAGTAGTTCGTTGTAATAACAAAAAGTCATAAAGGAGAGAACTACTATGAAAAGGAGAAATAGAGATGAAACAAAACAATCTGGGAATTACTCAAATCACCTCTCATTTTTTACCGTCATTTAGTGTGCTTATTGTGCAGCTCCGGGACGACAGTGGACTGATCTTACGATAATTTTGAAGGGGTCACACATAAGGAGGTATCACATGAAGAAGCTGATTGTATTGATAATGATTTTTTTGTTAATCCCCGCGATGGTTCTGGCGGTAGATATTCCCCTGCCTCTCGGCCTCAAAGCTACGGCATCAGTCATCAAGGCGGAGCGGGATGGCTTTTGGGAAAAGACGCTGATTGTTCGCTTTCCCGAACAGCGCCGGACTCTTTCCACAACTGATGGTTTCGTTGACGCAATGGCGGCCATGAATCACGCCGCCGATCCTTTGTTATGGGAAAAACTCGGTAAAGAGTGTACGACAACAGACAGTTGTAGCGGGAAAGAGTATGTCATGCAGGTTCAGGAAAAGATCGCAAAAGTTCTCGGACTGAAAAGCACGGACCTGGCGCAGATGGCAACAGCTGCTGATATGGATAATCTTGCCGTTGTCACAAAAGAGTACAAGCCGTTTGTTGTTACTGCATTAGTTACGGCAGGAGCGAAAACTAATGCCATCAGAACCGGCGTTGACGAGGGCAAAAATATTGAGGGAGCAGAGCCGCACGGCACAGTGAATATCATGATCTTGACCAATGCGCGTCTCACCGATGGGGCTATGGCGAGGGCGATAGTTACTGTGACCGAGGCCAAGACGGCAGCCTTTGAGGATTTGAAGATCCCCAGTACTTACACCAAAACAGTCCAGGCTACTGGAACCGGCACCGACAGCGTTATTGTCGTTTCGGGAATTAACGGCCCGAAGGTAACGTACACGGGTGGACACAGTCGGATCGGCGAACTAATCGGCAAAGCGGTTTATGAGGCCGTGGTCGAGGCGCTGGGTAAACAGAATGGATTCAAAAAATCAGACAAGTGATTAGATGAGGAATTTCCTGAAAATATTCATTATTACGCTTTATATGCGAAATCTTTTAAATGTGATTTAATTGCGGGAGACAGGTGAAAAAATATAGTATTCTATTTATTTTGCTTTTTAGTCTTAACTCGTTTCTGTTGACAAGTGCTACAGCCGAAACTCCAAAACGAATCATTTCGCTCTCACCAAGTATGACCGAAATACTATTCGCCATGGGGTTGGGTAACAATATAGTGGGAGTATCCAGCTTTTCTGATTATCCTGCTGAGGCGAAAAAAAAGCCGACAGTTGGTGGTATGAAGAACCCTTCCATAGAGGCAGTGATCTCTTTTAAACCTGATATCGTTATTATGACGAATGATGGTAACCGACAGGAATTTGAGGAGAGGCTCTGCTCCCTCAAGATAAGAACTTATGTATTCAGGGCAAAACGGATTTCTGAATTGCCTCAAGGTATCAGGGAGCTTGGAACGGCCCTCGGACAAAAGGAGAGAGCAGAGGCTCTTGCGGAGCATATCGGGGCTGGCATCAGGGAGATAAGTGTTAAAAGAGGCACCACAAAAAAGAAAAATATCCTGTTTATCATTTGGCCCGATCCCCTGCTCGTTGCCGGTCCCGGCAGCATAGCGGATGATGCGATCACTCTCCTCGGCGGACAAAACATTGCAAAGGATGGAAAGATTACTTATCCAAAGTTTTCTATAGAAGAAGTCATCAGGAGATCTCCGGATGTCATATTTATCGGCAAGGGGGCTGGAATGATGGATAAACTATCGAAGGGGCTTCTTGAAAGGTTGAATAAGGTCCCGGCTGTGCGAGACAAGCGGGTTTATTACGTTGGTGATTACCTATACAGGCTTGGCCCCAGGACATTAAAGGGAGTCGAGGAACTGGCACGATACCTGGAGGCACGATGAAATCGAGGATGGCAATTATTGTATTAGTTGCGGTGACCATCTTCTGCTTTTCCGTTATCGTCGGACCTCATATTATAAACCCCTTTGCTTTGGATGAAACCTCGAAAGAGATTCTTTTTTCCATCCGGGTGCCGAGGAGCATTGTTGCGGTGCTCATGGGCATGGCGCTCGGCGCGTCTGGCGCGGTACTCCAAGGTATGCTCAGGAATCCGCTGGCCGACCCATACGTCCTTGGTATCTCCAGCGGCGCGTCACTGGCGGCCGCATGCGGCATACTTGGGGGATTTTCTTTTCTTGGAACTTTCACTGTCCCTGTACTTTCCTTTACCGGTGCGGTTATTACCGGAGGAATTGTAGGAATAATAGGCTGGAAGAGAGGAGGGCTTTGGCCAGAGAGGCTCCTCCTTGCCGGGGTTGGCCTCAGTTTCCTTTTTTCCGCGCTTCTCATGCTTCTCATGAGTCTTTCCAGCGATGATGGGCTGAGAAAGGCAATGCTCTGGATCTTCGGAGATCTTTCAATGTCGGATTGGTCAAAGATGCCTTACGGCTGTTTCTTTATCGCAACCGGGATCCTGGTCGCGACAATGCGCGCAAAAGCTTTGAATGCGCTGATCCTCGGCGATGAATTTGCACACAGCCTTGGCTTCGCGCCGCACCGTGAGAGGGCCTTGCTCTTTGTCTCGGTTGCCCTCATGACTGCCGCTTCTGTCTCTCTTGGCGGCATGATAGGATTTATCGGACTGCTTGTCCCTCATATCGTGAGGAGCTTTATCGGTTCCGACAGCAGGCTGCTTATACCTGCGTCTGCTTTTGGCGGCGGGGCACTCCTCTGTATTGCAGATTTGATCAGCCGGACAATAATGCCTCCGATGGAACTGCCTGCCGGTGTGGTCACAGCAATAATCGGAGCGCCCTATTTTCTTTACCTGCTCGGGGGGAAGAATGTCCTTACTCGCTAACCCCACGATACTCGAAGCGAAAGGGATAAGTTTCTCTTATGGGAAAGATTCCGATTTTATTGAAAACCTATCGTTTACGATAGGAGAAGGAGAATTCATCGGACTTCTCGGAGCAAATGGCTCAGGCAAATCAACAATCCTCAAGCTCGGCAGCGGTATACTGAAGCCTCAGTCAGGCGAACTCACGCTCTGGGGGAAGCCCTTTCGTTCGTACAAAGACAGGGACAGGGCGAAACTAATCAGCTATCTTCCCCAGGCGCTCGATCTCAGTATCCCATTTACTATCAGGGAACTCGTAGGCATGGGACTTTATCCCTATGATATCCCTCCCTTGATCGGCACCGACGATGCGCTCGAAATGGTAGGCCTGGTTCACAGGGGAGATTCCTATCTTTCCGACCTGAGTGGCGGAGAAAGAAGGCGGGCTTTTATAGCGATGACCCTTCTTCAGGGAGCAGGGTTACTCCATCTCGATGAACCGCTTGCAAATCTGGACATAAAGTATCAGATAGAACTGGTCAGGCTCCTAATGAGGCTGAGGGACGAAAGGAATATATCGGTCGTAATGGCGCTGCACGATATCAATATCGCGCTGAGATTTGAGAAAGTAATGGTGATCAAAAACGGTAAAATTCTCGGTATCGGCAGCCCCGCCTCGGTACTGACCGTACCGGTGATTAGAGAGGCGTTTGGCGTGTCTGGCGAAATTAAGAACGCAGGAAAAAGAGATGCCTACATATGTTTCGAGGAGAATTATTAGACATGGTGCATCATGAAACAGTCAAAGGAAGGTGCAGAACTTAGTGCTTTATTGCTAAAGAAGTGGAGCTGGAGATTATTCAAAAATATTCTTGAAGTTGCTTTAAGCAATTTCACAGAGGTATTTAAGGGGAATCCCGTGGGATACGGGAACTGCCCCGCAACTGTAAAGGGAGCGAAAACCTTCGACCAGTGAAAAGCGAGCTGTAAATCTCGGAGCATAGTGAAAAGTCATAGCAGACCCGAGAAGAAGGTTCATCACTGTGAAAGCCACTGGGTTTTGAATCCGGGAAGGCAGGCTAGTAGGTTGCCCTGAGTCAGGAGACCCTGAATACTTCAAAAATTACTACACCCTTCGAGGGAAGAGGGAGGTCAGGATGGCGGAAATGGTTTTGTCATCAGGTTGTCAGCAACTGTTTTGCTAACAAAACATTTATAAAAAAAGGGGAATAATTTATGAGGAATATATGGATGCTATTATTTGTGCCGGTGATGCTCCTGTCACTGGTTCGAGAAGTCAGGGCTGAAGAAGTTAACACACTTCAAGAAGTGGTTGTAACAGCGACAAGATATGATGAAAATACGGCTGCTATCCCTGCCAGCGTTTCGGTAATAACAGAAAAAGATATAATGGAGTCAAATGCGCAAAATATTCCTGAACTCCTGAGGAATCAGGTCGGGGTTATGGTAAACGATATTACTGGAAGTGGTAGGTTTTACACGGTAGATCTGAGTGGCTTTGGCGAGACAGCCCCATTGAACACTCTGGTGCTTGTAGACGGCAGACGCAGAAACCAGGCTGACCTAAGTGGGGTGGACTGGATGCTTATACCATTGGAAGATGTTGAAAGGATCGAGATTGTACGTGGAGGCCAGGGCAGCATTCTCTATGGCGATAACGCTGCAGGCGGGGTCATCAACATTATAACGAAAGAAGGGCCGGGTGGATTAAAAGCCGGGGCTAATCTCGCAGCAGGAAGTTATGGAACCTTCAAGGCGGGTTCGTATGTTTCGGGGAAGCTGAATGATCTATCTATGCGTCTGTCGGGTAATTATGTTACATCGGATGGCTACAGGGACAACAGCAAAGCAGAGGATAAAGACACTGATTTTCATACAACCTATTCTATTAAGGATTACTTGAAGATAGACTTCAGCGGCGGATATCACTGGGAACATACAGGGCTTCCAGGTGCGCTGACTGATAGCGACTTTGCAGCAGGATTTTCCAGAACAGCTTCCCAATTCCCCAATGATTTTGCGAATACTAAGGATTACTACCTTAGGCTCGTGCCAGAGTTGTTTTTTTACGGCGACGATATTTTCCGACTAGACACATCTTTCAGAAGAAGGGATGCGCTTTCATTCAGTTCCGGAGACTGGGGAAATTTCACAGGAGATAGTGCTATTAAGACTACTACCATTTCTCCTCAAGTCATTATAAAAAATACTTTCGGCTCTATGAAAAACAGCGTGACGTCGGGCATTGACTATCAAAGCGTGGATGAAAACGTCGTTGATGATTCAATCTTCTTCGGTTCGGAGTCACTCGGGACCTTCAAGCTGACAGAGGATACTGTTGGGGGGTACGTTCACGACGAGCTTGCCATCATCGATGGGTTGAGCTTTTCCTCTGGATATAGGCATGAGATTGCGAACTACAGCTTCAACCCCAGCACTCCTGGCAATATCTCCATGTCGACAGACTCATATACAGCAGGCATCAATTATACATACTCCAAGCAGTCCTATGTTTATGGAAGTTACTCAAAAAGTTTCAGGTTTCCGGTTCTTGACGAACTCTATAGCTACATTACCAATACTATCAATACCTCCCTTCTACCTCAGACAGCCAATAATTACGAGATCGGCATCAAACACTCTTTCAGCGATGTATTCTCTGCACATTTAAATGTTTTCAAAATAGATACCGATCGAGAGATTATTTACAATCCGGTACTCTACGAGAATGAAAACCTGGATGGTATAACTCACAGGGAAGGTGCAGAAATTTCCTTTGAAGCTAAACCAACTAATTTGCTGGCGGTAAGGGGCGGATATACATTTTTGAGGGCGAAGATTGAAGGGGGCATGTTTGATGGAAGCAATGTGCCCAATGTCCCAACGCATAAGGCAACTATGGATGTGGTATGCCATGTCACAAAACAAGCAGACGCAATACTCAATGGAGTCTATGTAGGGGAAAGACCTTTTATCAGCGACTGGTCAAATAGCTTTAGTAATCAGGATGCGTATTTTCTTTTGAATGCAAAGTTTAATTATCGGTGGAAGTCTGTTAAGGCGTTTCTGAATATCAATAACCTGACTAACAAAAAATATTCTGAATACGGTGTCATAGGCGGGGTACCTCTACAAAGGGCTTATTATCCATCACCAACG
>JBKQMP010000021.1:0-3541 GCA_052146665.1 Dissulfurispiraceae bacterium | reverse complement strand
GATTGTAATGAGATTCGGCTTTCACAACAAGTGTGACAGGAGGCTATTTGGGCTGGGAAATACGTTGATCTTATTCAAACAACATGTGGCAGACGGAGGTCTACCGCGCTAGCGGTTTAGTCCTTCTAACGCAACTCCGCAATAGCTAGGGGTTCCGATACCTGTGGACTCTCAGGCGGACAGCACAGCCAAACCGTCGTCTGGTAGACGCCTCATCTGATAGAATCCAACGCACCATGTTCAGCCCTCAAAGGGGATATTTCTCAGATACTCTTGCTTAACGATCATATTAAAGAAAGATCAATTTATGGCAATCAGTCTCATCAGAACCCGAAGAAACCGTCAAGTGGGCCAATAATAGCAACGCTGAGGTAAACCTATACGCTAAACAGCATATTTAAGAATGCGCCTTGAAAAGAATACATCTTCTTGTCTCTTCTCGTTGCCACACAAATATATTCGGCCCTTAGGTAGTGGTCCAATAAAACAAACTCGATCTTCCTCTTCTTGAAAACGGGCAATTCTCTGACGATAGACGCAAAGGAAACACCGAGCCCCATTTCCACATAGAGAGAACTGAGTTCAACATTGGAGGACTCCATGATGACAAAGTAATTGAGATTGTGTTTGCGAAATAGCTCCTCCAATCTATTGCGGTGGGTGAAGTCACTGCCTTTAGGGGGTAAAATGAGCGGGTATTGGGCAATACCCGCTAAGGATACCTTTTTTTCTTGTGTCAGCGGGTGCCCCGGGGACGTTAGAAGTACAGGCTCAACTTTTTTCCAACGACGATTATTCAGTTCCCCGGGGATGATGTTTTCGAGGGCAAGACCGATGTCGACATCTCCGCCCTTGACCAATTCGACCACTTCCCTCTGGGAGCGGTCAAACAGAGAGAGCTCTACCCAGGGAAACTGACGATTATACTTTCTTATAACGTCTGGAAGAAGGTGATAGAGAGTAGTAAATGGCGCAGCCACTTTTAAGCGCCCTTTATTGAGGCCCTTGTGTTGTCCTATGTCCACGATAAGCCGCTCATACTCTTGCAGAAGTGATTCAGAAAACCTGAGGAATCTCTCCCCTAGAGGAGTGAGGTTTATCTTTCGCTTGCCGATCCGTTCAAACAGTTGGCAATCTAACTCCTCCTCAAGAGACTTGATTTGCTGGGTCAAAGCTGATTGTGTCCTGAATGTTGCTTCAGCAGCCCGTGTAAAACTTTTGAGTTTTGCAACGTGATAGAAACCAAGAACCTGTTGCCACTCCATAATTTCCTCCTCCCTTTTTATATATTAATTGTGCTAAGAATGTTTATTTTAATAATTAATTTGATTAATAAGCCAATGATCTCCAATAATGATAGACATAAACCCGAGAAAGGAGACGCCATGACGAACACTTCATTAAAGCCGGGGTTGTCGTATAAATTCAGCTTTAAGGTGCCTGGGAACAAAACCGTGCCACATCTTTATCCGGAATCTCCAGAGTTCAGCATCATGCCCAAGGTCCTAGCTACGGGATTTATGGTAGGTCTAATCGAATGGGCTTGTATTCAAACAATCAACCCTTATATAGACTGGCCTGATGAACAAACCGTGGGCACGGCTATCAATTTGACTCACGAGGCACCGACACCGCCGGGGTTGACTGTAACTGTCAGAGTCAAATTGGAGGGTGTAGAAGGGCGGAAACTCACTTTTGCAATTGTCGCTGACGATGGTGTCGATAAAATATCCGAAGGCACCCACGGAAGGGTTATAATCAATGCGTCAAAATTCAACAAAAAGGTAAAAGAGAAGACTCTCAGGGGGCTTCGAAGTTCGCTGTGATCTCTAAAATCCTCTGAGACAGGAGCTCAGCACCAAGTACCATCGCTACCTCTCATGCTTAGTTAGAAAACATGATGGTGACCCTCCACGTGAGTTTGGTGCTTGTCGACCCGTCAGGACATGAATCGATGTTATGCAGCGTATGTTCTTAGAAAGTTACGAGGATTCCCCATAGAATCACCAGGCAGTCTTTCTTATGAGATTGGGCGTGGGACGGTTGAGGAGATCGATGAACGAGTGATTACTTTGATACACGGACAAAATAAACATAGGACTGCCATTGTCCGACATACTGGAAAGTATGCTACACGATGTCTTTTATTCACAAGTTTTAGATGGCTGTTAGGTCCCGCCGCAGAAATCTAAGGATTAATAGAGATCTGAAATAAGTTCTTTTAAACGTACTCGTTCTTCTATACAACATTTTTATGACATTTTTATACTGTCAGACCTTTTTTTTACACCTTTTTTATTCGTTTCCCTGATAATCTGAAAACAAGTAGACAGCTGAGAATGGATGTATTACATTTTTTTGTTGTATTGGGGTTTCGCTCTCACCGGACTAACGGTGAAGCTCTTGAACTTACAAATGGTAAGAATGAATAGGGTAGTTGATTCACAATCCTTGCAGTCCCTGTTAACGGAAGCTGGCGCATCGCAAGTGGCCCTTTCGGAACACACGTTTCTTGACGAGATGGCTCCTGGTGTGAAGAATGGATGTCATGTAGTAGTAATCCCTGTCGCAGATCTGGACAAGCTCTCGATCAACGCAATTCGCTATGCAAAACTTCTTAGTGGTAAAATTGTTGCAGTCCACATACTTCTCGATCCTTCGGACAGGGACAGGATGGAATCCCAGTGGAAAATGCAAAATTTAGATATTCCGCTTCTCATCCTTGAATCGCCCAATGGCTCTCTCATTGGGCCGCTCACGACCTATGTCGACGGGATACGTCGTCACCTTAAGGGAAGTGTCGTCACGATCGTGTTGCCGGTACTTGTCACGCTAAAGTGGTGGCATCGCTATCTGCACAACCAGACAGCACGTTTAATTGAAAGTTATTTTCAGCAAGAGGCAGGAGTGGCAACCGTACGCGTTCCTTTCTTGCTAGAAACATCTGAAAAATGAAAAAAGAGTGTGGAAGCTGTATAGACAGCTTCAAAGATGCCGTGAAACTGGAACTCTCAGAACACCAGTCAATTATTGATATTCCACTGAAGCCTATTCCAGGTGATTTCATTTAGACAATCATTGAGTCGGACATTACATGGAAAATGTATCTGAAATAACGCGAACTATGTTTTTTATAACATTTTTATGTTTTAGTGTCCATTTCTTACACTAATTTTATTCGATTTCTTGATATTGTGATAAAGGCAGGGGGGTTAGGTGAGGTTATCCATTTCCCAATGGCCTTAGCAAGCCATAGGCTCGGTATAACCGAAAGGATGGTCGGTCACAAGGTTAGGGTGTGCGGCATTGGAAACGAGAGGAGTGCAAGGTCCTCAAGGCAAATGAGTAGCGGCCCAATTCAGTGAGGAATGCGGACTTTGAGTCCGACAGATAATCATAAGGGAGGATCTTGAGATGAAGCGCTTGATAGCACTCTTAACAGCAGTCTTTGCAGTTAGTTTTATCATTAATGCGTACGCCGAGGACCAGGTAGCGGCACCAGCTGCTGTGCCTGCTGCGGCTGCGGCACCGGCACCTGCGG
>JBKQMP010000020.1:0-7581 GCA_052146665.1 Dissulfurispiraceae bacterium | reverse complement strand
GATTGTAATGAGATTCGGCTTTCACAACAAGTGTGACAGGAGGCTATTTGGGCTGGGAAATACGTTGATCTTATTCAAACAACATGTGGCAGACGGAGGTCTACCGCGCTAGCGGTTTAGTCCTTCTCACAGTACTACGCATTTCTTGGAATCCGTAACAACCGATGAGTTCGTCCCGAAGTAGGCAACCTCCAGACACGGCGAGCTGTCTGCCTCTTAGTATGAGTCCTCAGGTAATGCCATTTCTCTGGTGCGAAATGCCGGTTGTAACATTTATCTGCGAGACCTTAAAAAGCGGCAGAGCATTTTATCGAGGGCTTTTTGCGGTGTGCACCGACTACTTGACAGAATTCAAATCATTGCAATGCTGAAGATTTCTGGTAAAAACATTGATGACGCTGAGACAAACGACCCCCCCTGTCCGATTGATTGACGTCTTGTGCGCCGCGGACTACTGGGTCAGCAGACGAACAAACCCGCCGACTAGCTCAGTCTCACGTATTACTGCTTAGGCAAAACGTGTGGCGAAGAATGATGATGGGCGATACGCCACTCACCGCCTCGCTTAGTTACGAGCATTGTGAACCGAGACGGAGCGGGCACTGACTGGCCTTCCTTCATTCGAATGAACTCATAGAAACCAGTTACGACAATGGCATTATCATCAACCACGATTGTACGGCGCTCCTGAATCACGTTTTTGTTTCCACTGCCCTGTAGCTTTAAGTCCGTGAAATATTTTCGGATCGCGTCAGCCCCCTCTGACATGACGGGACTAACGGTTCCGAGGAGAATCGCGTCGGGCCAATAGCTTGCCACCACGGCCTCTACATTATTGGACGTATAAGCGGCGGACCACCGGTCTACGGCAACATTCCCCTCCTCGGCAGGACCTGCTAATGCCATCGAAGGCAACGTCCAAATCATTGTCATAAAGATGAGCGCGATGAACTGTAAGAACTTGACGCTTGAAAAAGTACGCATACCTACCTCCTGAAGAGATAAGGAATACCTCGTTATATGGGCAATGACGCAAGCCCTTATATTACTTATACCCTAATGAGTGCTCCCGAGTCAAGAGAGAGCTTAGCAAAAGAATCCGTTGATTTTTGGTCGTAAACTATGGCGGATCACAGGTTCCAGGAATGCAAGACTTCAGGAAGAAAATCTTTCTGTGTGTTTGGGACCGAAGTCGAGACGTTTTTTAGTTTTCGCCCTATTAATAGTCATAAAACTAAAAAAAACCTCAAGAATACAAATTGATTAGCTCATTGGAGATATGTTTAGAAATCACTAAATATAAAAAAATAGTTTGTTAGTTTTTTAACTATTATAGGAGTAAAAACTAAAAAACTAGGTATTCCGGTAAATCTACCACTCATTCCGGCAAGAAATTGACTGCCTTTTGCATGATACACCCTTCTTTATCTCTCATTTATTCTCATGACCATTTTATTTCCCGCCCCGGTCATAGATTATTCTATGAGCGAAATGTTCATACTGCTGGCAAAATCTTTTAGCTGTTCTTACGGAAATCCCAACATCTACGAGCCTACAATAGAGATGTAATGCGTTTAAATGATGCTGGACCCAACATTTTAGTGTTTTCATTTCCCTACCCCCCTTAGCATTTTGCAGTGGAGGTTGTTACCAGATCAGTTATTAGAAACTCACATCTAAAATATTATTTGCATATAATGTGCCAATATTACTATCTATATAACATATTGACAATTATATATTTTCACGATTGTTCAAATAGGTTATTTCTCATAGTTGCGGATAACTCTTCCCATTTGGGTCATATCACCACTACGAAACATCTTTGACTTGTATCCTGCTTTCTATGTTGAACTTTTCCCCGAGGGTAGCTTCAACCACTACAGTCTTTTTTACCATGTTTTCCTCCTTTGCCGATTATTAATTTATAGATTACTCTTCACAGCTCTTCCGACTCATGCAACACCGGCTTGATATCAATGATCGGTGTCCCGTCCAAGGCCTCCAGCGGACCAACTCTTAGACAGCATGGCTTCGACATATCCAGGATTTTCACGCGATGCAGTCCGACAGGATTTGGGCGATCCGGGGAACGTGTGGCAAAAACGCCTTGCAGAGGGTTGTCAGGGTCCCCACGCGGATGGACCTTCAGTAAATCACGCTGGGACTTGTGAAGCCAGGTCAAAATTATGATCTCACTGCCAACAACGAGACCGTCAAGCGCATCTGCGAAAAGCGGATCAATGTCCAGCCAAGCGTCAGGTGCGCCCTCCCTGCCCTGTTTAGGGCAGTCTTTCAGAGATTTCAGCAGCGAGCTGACCGCTCCAACAGGCCGCAATAAGTATTGGGCTTCTTTCATAATGCAATCTCCTCCATGAAAATACGACTTTAATCAATTCGTTAAGGAGAGCAATTAACTGAGTTTTTCAGTTTTTGCCCTACTAATAGTCATAGAACTGAAAAACTTCTTAAGGGGTTAATTTTTTCTACTTTTATATTATAGGGTTAGTTTATTAGTTTTTACCCCTATATAGTAAAAAACTAAAAAACTGCGTATCACGGTAAATATACCTCTCAATTTTCCCCGTACTATACACCATTCGTTTGTCCAGTACACCGACAACATTTCACTGCGGTCAATCCGCCACAGTAATAATTACCATTTCTAACCCTCGCACGAGGGCCAATATTGAATCTGTGAAGTTCACCGACGAGTCCGCAGAACCAGCTCCACGACTAGATAAAAAATTTGATTCTACTAAACACATTACTTAAGGAGGCTTGATTGCAGTGTTCATCCAGAAACTAACGCCGTCAAGCCTCTCGACTATTTCACAGTGAACGAAAGGAATTTCTGCTCATGAGAAAACTTACCGATGCTTTTTTTGCACAATAAATGTCGCTTAACAGTCCTTACAGAACCGATTTTAAGATCAACAAAATATGCAATGACTGCCTCCTCTTTTTTTGAAGCTACCTGAAAATTAACCTGAAGCAATTGTTCTTTGAACGCCTCATGACATATCGGGAAAAACTATGAAACTTTCATCAAGTATTCATAAAATCTAATTGACACATTGATAAAATCTATTCTAGAATTTCCATGAAAATAATCTCATCGTTATCAAGTCTGACACTTGCAGTGAGTGTTTTCTTGTTTAAAGAAAGGAGGTTGACGATGGCCGATCGGCCATCGTGCAATGTAAAGTAAGAAATGCTCTGTTGTGTGACTGCGCTGAAGTTGGAAAAAAATGTCTATCCGAACATTCCCTAAGCATTCTTAATGAGTGACAGTAAAAAAAGAATGAGGATAGCAAAAAGAGACAAAGGAGGACTTGTGGCAACAGACTATAAGAGTATGTGGAGCGCAATGGGACTTAACCTTGAAGCGCATGATGGGTTGCTTGCAGTGCTTTCGGACGCATATAAAAACATTTATCTCTCTCAAAAGAACCGTCCGGCAGGCATGGGATATTTTGATTTCGTGATTTCAGAAGTCCACGGCCTTAGAATAGAAGAGATAGTCAACGCAAAAGAAAGCGGTAAAAAGGTAATAGGGACATTCTGCGTATACGTCCCAGAGGAACTCATTCTTTCCTTGGATGGTGTCTGTATCGGCCTTTGCGCTGGCGCGGATGTCGGCACTGATGAAGCCGAAAAGTTCATACCAAAAAACACTTGTGCACTCATAAAGGCATTCATGGGCTTTAAACTGGCGGGTCTTTGTCCTTACGTCCAGTTGACTGACATGATAGTTGGAGAGACCACCTGTGACGGCAAGAAGAAAGCCTATGAGATATTTCATGAGATTACTAATAAGGTATATGTGATGGAATTACCGAATAAGAAAGGGATTGACGGCAAGAACCTTTGGAAAAACGAGGTTCAACGGTTTGCAGCAAAGTTGGAGGAACTGACGGGCAAGAAGATCACACTCGAAAAACTGAAGGATGCATCCCGTGTGGTCAATGAAAAAAGAAAGGCCCTTCAGAGACTGTCCTCATTAAGGAGTGCCAACCCCTCTCCGATTTCAGGACTCGATGCCCTTCTCATAAACCAGGTCTCCTTTTATGACGATCCAATTCGATTCACGGCAAAAGTTAATGAACTCTGCGATGAACTCGAGGAACGTGTCAAATCCAGTACCGGCGTAGCCCCGAAGCAAAGTCCAAGGATTCTCATTTCTGGCTCGCCTATGGCGATCCCCAACTGGAAACTCCATGCCATTATTGAAGGAAGTGGTGCCGTAGTTGTCGGAGAAGAATCATGTGTTGGAGAAAGAAACTTCAGGACCCTGCTGGACGACAGTTTTACTTCTACGGAACAGGCTATTGAAATGATTGCGGATCGTTACATGACCATTGATTGTGCCTGCTTTACTCCTAACGACGAGCGCATGGAAAACATTAAGGAGTTATCAAAGAGGCTGAAGGCCGATGGCGTTATTCATTACGCACTCCAGTTCTGTACGCCATACATGATCGAAGCCTACAAGGCAAAAAAAGCAGTCGACGCTATAAGCCTTCCCTTTTTAAGGATCGAAACCGACTACAGTATGGAAGATTTTGGACAATTGAAAACTAGGATTGAGGCATTCTTAGAGATCATAAGGGGGAATTGACCGCTTGAAAAGGGGGGGTATAGACATCGGTTCACGATACATAAAGTATGTCCTATTGGAGGACAGTGGCTCCTTTTCTTTCAAAAAAAAGGAGACAGGCCATGAACCTCTCAGAGTCTGCCAGGAATTAATAGGGAGCTACAGTCCCTCCAGACTTATGGCAACGGGTTATGGGCGATATTTGCTTGAAGTCCATGGCAATGTTCAGACAATTACAGAGATAAAAGCCGTTGCAAGGGGAGCACGTGAAGTTTTTCCCTCCTGCAGGACCATCATAGATATCGGGGGTCAGGACACCAAGGTTATAAGTCTGAGCAAAGATGGAAGAGTCGTGAGCTTTGAGATGAACGACCGTTGCGCTGCAGGTACCGGCAAGTTTCTTGAGATTATGGCGAAAGCACTCAGCTATAATATTGAGGACTTTGGTTCTCAGTGCAGCGGTGAAGACAAGCAGATCAAGATTAACAGCATGTGTACGGTCTTTGCTGAGTCTGAGGTGATCGGCCTTATCAGTAAAGGGGCAAAGAGGGATGTGATCGCACAGGCTCTTCACCGCTCCATAGTGGACAAAGTCACTGCCTTAATCAAAAGGATAGGAGTAGAAGAAGATATTGTATTTGCGGGTGGATGTGCGAAAAACCTCTGTCTCAAGAGGTTGCTCGAAGAACGACTTCGATCTGAAGTCCTTGTGCACGATTACCCGGACATGCTGGGAGCACTCGGTGCAGCGCATTATGCCGCTGAAAATAACATATCTTTAGGCAAATCATATGCACAGCTATAACGTCCAACTGCCTCTTGAGCCACAAGATGCTGGCGCTAAGTCCCTGTAAATTGAATATCTATAGGTTCGTACATGATTCTGCTCAGTGAGTATAGTAAGGTGTTAGATAATCTAACATTAAATCTATTTCGAAGGAGACTACTATGAAGTATGGTGCAAGGAACACGATGACGGCGAAAGTTAAGTCAGTCAAAAAGGGTGATATCATGTCACTGGTGAAGTTTGAGGTGACAGTGCCAACTGAAATGGCATCAGTGCTGACGACCGAATCACTTGATTCCATGCAGATGAAGAAAGGTGATGAGGTAAAACTTATCGTCAAGGCAATACACGTTTTGCCAGTTAAAGAATAGCCTCACGAACTTATTTTTTACTGTCGAGAACTGTCCGTCGAGATCGTAATGAGAGAAGGCTGACATTGTCCGACTAGCCGAGATATTTGAATCAGCCTTCAGCGGATTACTGCACGTACTCTTTGTCTCCATCCCATCGGTTAGCCGAGTATTTCCGTTTGAACATTTCATCTGCGGCAAAAAACTGTCAGCTTTGATTACAGCTTACTATAAGGAAGTGGCACAAAGAAGACATGGTAATCTCGATCTGTTAAAGTTGAATTGTCGAAAAACAACATAACAGAAAGGAGGAATTACCATGTCTAAGAAGGATTATAACAAGCAAGTAGCGAGGCGTCAAAGGGTAAAGAAAACGACGTTGGTCGTAGGAGTAGACATAGGGAAGGCAACCAATGCGGTTGGGTTCATGAACCAAGAGGGCAACGTACTGGGAAGTTATCCCAAGATGCCTAACTCTCGGGAGGGGTTTGAACGGTTTGTGCAAATGACGGAGGATATTAAAGCGAAGCAAGGGATGGAGGATGTACTGATTGGACTAGAGCCGACAGGGCATTACTGGAGAAAGCTGGCGTATTTTGGGAAGGACAAAGGGTATGAAGTCAGGTTTATAAGGGCTACGGCGTTAAAACATCATCGGGAGATCGATGAGAGTTCCTCTGCGAAAAGTGACGAACGAGATGCCCTCACCATAACGAACATCACCAGGGAGGGGAAATACATCGATACTGTTATTGAAGATGGTATTGTGAGGCAGCTAAGGACATTATCGAAGGTGCGAGAGAGGATCCTGAGATACAACGTGAGTGCCAAGAATACGCTTCACGCTGCACTGGATGACTATTTTCCTGAGCTGACTAAGTTGTTCTCTTCGATGGGTGCCAAGGGGTTAGGGGCGCTCCTGGAGAAGTGTCCATTTCCTCAGGATGTGCTGTCTCTGAAGGTAGCAACACTCAAGGAGATAATAGCGCGCAGTTCAAGGAGAAAGGCATGGGCTGCCCAGAAGGCCACGGCTGTCTATAAGGCAGCTCGCGAGAGCATTGGACTGAAGCAGGTCGGAAGTGCTGACCGGTATCGGATAAAAATGTGTTTGGAAGAAGTGAAACGAACAGAACGGATGTTGAAAGATATCCAAGAGGAGTTGAGAAGGGTATTGCAGGAGATCCCGAATGCTCAGTACGTGCTGTCCATCCCTGGTATAGGAATCATTTCGGCCTCTGTTTTTTTGGGAGAATTGGGCAACCCTGCATACTTTCAGAGTGCCAGGCAGATAGTGAAGTATGCGGGGTATGACCCGCAGGAGAGTGATTCAGGAAACAGGATAGGTCGGAGGTTCATCTCGAAAAAGGGCCGGTGGCTGTTAAGGAAATGCCTTTTCTTTATGAGCATGAGAGTGGTCGTACAGAGCAAATACTTTCAGGAGTATTATCAGAGGAAATTGGCGACCAAGAACAGGGTTGGTCAGCTGCCGAGGAAGAAGGAGATGCTTTGCGCGGTGGCCATTAAACTGATCAAAGTAATCTTTGCTCTTTTAAGAGACAAACGGATATTTCAGGATACGGTAAGGGAGGCAGCATAGCATATAAAGCACGAGTGGTTGTGGTGGAAGAAGGACCGCGGTCCTTCGTAGGCAGGAAGGCTTGCATGATTCAGCTTGGTCAACTTCCACCATCCTTTCGACCTGCATAAGGTAAGTTGAGCATAGAGGCTCGTAGAACAAAAGAGGTTAGGTGCAAAGGGAAAAGGTTGAAGTAACACCACAACCATCACAGCTTTAACAGAGAGTATCATGAAAAGTCTTGACTATTTCCTTAGAAGAGGAAGGA
>JBKQMP010000019.1:0-14603 GCA_052146665.1 Dissulfurispiraceae bacterium | reverse complement strand
GATTGTAATGAGATTCGGCTTTCACAACAAGTGTGACAGGAGGCTATTTGGGCTGGGAAATACGTTGATCTTATTCAAACAACATGTGGCAGACGGAGGTCTACCGCGCTAGCGGTTTAGTCCTTCTGGCAGTATTCGCCGGTAAGAGCAGAAAACGCTAAGGGCTCTAGTACTGTCAGGATCTTTTTGCCTCTGCTTTGATCAAGATATAAACTGTCTCAAGCCGTATTATTTAATCAATCCGAAGCATGTGTTCACAAATCACCTATTTGTAGACTGTTATCCAAAGAAATTCATCTCGCTTCAGTCCTCGTTCTGAGGACAAAGAATCTGAAGAGTTTTATGGATAGTGCGATTGCGAAGTGCACCCCGCTACTCACCTTCAAGGCTTTCAAAAGGCGTTTGCTTCCGCTGATAATGTTGATAGAGTTTCAGATTCTCGAAAGTGTTGGCTCGTCGGGGCAAGCCACAAAGACCTATTGCGATATCCATAGAACACTGGGCAGCGTTATTAAAGTCACTTTTTTTATCAATCATAATATTTTAACAATAATAGATATTTTTACAAGAAATAAGATTAAGAGAAGATGCTTAGGCAGCATCATGAATAATGTAATGATTAATCCCTTACTCTCGCACCGAAGGCCTTTCTTAATGTGTACACATTTCAGAATAACAAGGGGAGGTCCATCAACTTTGAGACAACTGCATCAATCATATCTTTCTTCTCAAAATCTCTGATGCTCCGTCTTTCCTTTACGATTCGTAAAATGTTATCCATCAGATTTATCTGCCGTTCGCAAGCCCCGCAAAGCATATCATTGTGGATATCTCAGTCGACCTTGTACTTTGATAAATCGATAAAATTAAAATCTCAATTAAGAGACGTCACTCTGTTAAGTACTAGCGCTCAAGCTCTTTGGTATCATCTTTTAGAAGTACTCATGCCTAGGGAAAATGCAATCCATCTCAAAACCTCCTTAATACCAACATCCCTAAATGATAGATCGTAGGCAGATTCAGTGTGCTGATTCAAATACGCCTGTAGGACTAATCCTATCAAGAAAAATCACTCTCCCCCTATCACTCAATGAGGCATAGTCAAAGCCAACGGTTCCAAAACCGAAAGTACTCGATGTCCCAGGTTTTGGTTGTCCCTGCAACGCCACAGTCTCGCTATTCCCATTCTCGCAGGTGAAAATTCCTCTATAATTCATGTAGGGATACTGTTTATCAGTCACAACACCTCCGAAGGCAAGAAGGCCTTTCTGACTCATAGCCGGTGTAAATAAATTAGTGAATTCCCCGGCTGTGCCCGGTGCAATTGATCCTTCCATTACGCAAGGAAGGGGCATTGCTCCCGGTTTCTTCACGTAAATGCCGAACTGGTCTGGAGCAAGAGTGCAATCTTCACCTGCTGAGATTCCCAATAGTAAGCCCATCGCACCCACGTTACTTAGCCCCGGCCAATAAGCGCCACCAATGTAGCAAATCGTGCCCAAAGGCAACCTACTCTTGTCGCCTCTTAGCACGAATGGCTGGATCGGTTGATCCCACTGTTTTATAAACATTGACCCGCTTAGTTCGATGGCATCACAAATGTATGAAGCTTGAAAGGCAACGGCTCCCTTGTTATTCAGCCAGGGACCGTTGATATCGCGAACGGACGATTGGATACATAAGCTGCCGCCGCCAGTACCTGGGAGCAAGTCTCCCTGGAGAACGATGGGGATTAAAGGTCGATTATGCGGTTTCAGGAAAACGCCGCTTTTAAAATTTCCGCCTTCTTCGTAGGTCGCTGTGAATGCCACATCATCTTCATTGTTCTGATCAACACGGTCAAAAGACGCAAAGACACCACTGTTTGTTCCGGGAGCAGGATCACCCTGCATCACAATGGCGGTGAGAGACTCACCAAGCTCTTTCTGGAAGACGGCAGCGGTAGTTGCACCACCACTAATACCATTGTGCGAAAATACAACCGTACTTCTGTCATTAAAGGCTAGCCAGACAAAGTCGTGAGAGAGTGTACCAATCCCAGGAATTGTCTGCCCTTGAACTGCGACGGCTGAGAGCAACCTCTCATTAGAGAGGAAAATCCCTGTTTGGCTTGAATCAAAAAACCCGCCAAAGGCGACATTGCCGTGGATATTTACAAGTGGCGTCGCGAAATCTGAAAAAAACTCGCCTGCCGTCCCAGGGACGCTCTGTCCTTCTAAGACGACAAAATCGCTGCCACGAATTGTCTGCGCAAATCCGACACTTATGCGAAAGTCAATGAGAAGAATTAAAACAATAGATGTGACGTAGACTACAATTCTGTGATTCGGCCACCTAGACCTTTCAACGACTGTGGCCTTTTCCATTCTATCGATCACTTCACCATGTGCCGTCATTGTCTTCTTTGCTGGGCATTGCATTGTCTAACAGAGCCACTTTGAAGGCTTTAGCTATCATGTGAAAGTCTTCCTTTCCATAATGATTTGAGAATATTTTCTTATAGTAGCAGACCTTTCTCACGTCATATAAAAAGTATACCAAAATTATTTTTTTTATTCTCATTCAAATCGGGACCACTTCGTTTAAACCTTGTACCAGAATGCATTCATCACATTATTACCTGACGACAAGTGGTCAAAATAAAAGGCTGCCCCAAATAAAGTTAATTAAAGAGCCGAAAATATTGACACTTACAGGCTTTTGCTGATATATTTTAACCGGATGCGCCCATAGCTCAGTTGGATAGAGCGTCGGACTACGAATCCGCAGGCCGGGGGTTCGAATCCTCCTGGGCGCGTTTCTTTTTTCAATGACTTACCTTTCAATATCATTACTAATTCCCTGCCTCACTATGCAGTAAATATGCAGTTCGTTTTTCTTCCTCGGTAAAGTTCAGCATATTCACGGCTTTCTGTAAATGATCCGGTGCAAGGTGACTATACCTTAACGTCATGGTAAGGCTCTTGTGTCCTAAGAGTCTTGACACTGTGGTAATGTCTGCCCCCGCCATTACAAGGTGACTTGCAAAGGTGTGTCTAAGGTCATGGAAGTGAAAGTCCCGAATCCCTGCCCTTCTCAATGCGGTATTAAATGACCGCTTAACATCCACAAAGGCTTTCCCTGTGGCCTGATCGTGAAAGACATAAGGCATATCAAGTCTCCGAGTCATCCCCTGTAATACAGCTCTCAGAGTGTCATTGATGGGTATGTTCCGGCACTCGCCGTTCTTTGTTTTAATCAGTGAGATAAAGCCGTGTTTCAGGTCTACATTGTCCCACTTGAGAGACAATATTTCCCCGCGTCTACATCCCGTATTTAGTGCAAAGGTAACTATTGGCTTAAGGTGTCCGTAACAGTTATCAAGGAGCGTTCGGCATTCATCCTTTGAGAGATACCTTAAGCGCCTGTTATTCTCTTCGAGAAGCCTTACCTGCCTAACACGCTTCAATGTGTCCTCTGAGAGCATTTCCCATTGATAACCCTTGTTTATGGAATGTTTGAGAGTGGCCAACAGCCTGTTTACGGTAGCAGGTTTATTGCCCTTGCTTATTCTGTCTGTCTGAAATTGTTCAATTTGCCTAGTAGATAAATACCTCAGCGGGGTATTTCCGAATGTCTCGACCAGCTGAAGAATACAACTTTTTTTTGCTCTATAACCTCGTTGACGCTCACACCATTTAGAGTATTCCTCGGCAAGCTGTGAATAGGCATAATTCGGGATTTTCTTGATAGGTTCTGGCTCTTTACCATCACGAATAGCTTTCCTCTGGTTTTCAAGCTTTGCCTGAGCTTCTTTGAAATTTGTTGTCTTAGTGGATTCCCGGATAACCTTACCATCCGACCCAGCATATCTAATCCAGTAGAAGTCAGAGCCATTCTGCTTATAGATTCCTTTTGCCATGTATCATCGCCTCCTTTTTTTTTTCGTTTTCTTTCTCTTCAAGACAGTCAAGTAAAGCTCTCATGGTAGCGCCCGGTGATCTCACCCCCTTTTCAAGATTGCAGACGTATTGCTCCGTAACCCGTAACAATGCGGCAAAGTCCTTTTGATAAAGGTTAAGCCGCTGCCTAAAGGCCTTGATGTCTCCTGGTGTCCATTGTTTCATAGTCATATATTATAGTTAAACATTGTTTAAGTCAAGCATTTTTTATGAAGTGCATAGTTTTGTGCATAGTAGCATTTATCTACTTGATTTAATAATGATTTTATTCACGGTAGTTTGATAGACAATCCGTGGGTCGGTCATGCGCTGATCTTCCCTTTTAACGCGGCAATCTCAGGTATGGTGTGCTTTGCAACCCATTTATCAATATCTCGTTTATTGAACCTAACTGCCCCCGATTGCCCGGACTGTATCTTGAAATGTGGTATCTGTTTATTCATTACAAGCTTGTTTATCGTGCTTTCCGATACGTGTAGATATGCGGCCAGCGTCTTTTTTTCGAAAATAATGTCTTCCCCAGCATTTCTGCCGCTGCCGGATAGTATGAGCTTCACCTTCTCAACAACTACGGATGCTATGGCCTCTACGTCTTCCGGCTCTAGTGAGGTCTTCACTATATCAACTCCTCTTCACTGAAGCATTCTGCGTCGACCTGCCGCCTATCCAATGCGCCAGCTCCCCTGCCTCACGTGCTTTCGCCAATTTTTGTTCTTTGAAGATTCCTCATAAATAAATAGTCTCGTTGCAGGATACTGCAAGGCATCATGTATATGGCTATAGTTGTTTTTCTCAGGTTCATCTTTGAACATTCCTGTATTGCCAATTTCTGGATATGCATACCCACCCTCAAAACCATCAATGATGCGCGTACATCCAGGGTCAATAAGTATCGCAGGTTCACCATTAATAATCTTCGTAAGCCTACCAGCAACCGCCTCGCGTCGCACTTTAAAAGTCTGTATGCCATCCTCAACATTTATGTTTACTTTGCGAAGATAATCAGCGGGACTCATCTTATTGCTATCACGATTTTTACCGGCAGGGTCACCAATATCCCGGTACCTTGCTGCACTTCCGAACATCTGAGTGCACCACATCTGCACCCCTTCGCCGAAATCAAGGATTCCGATGTCTTCACCGCAAAATTCATAGAGGATGCGCCACTGTCCAGTAGGGCCAATCTGAGTGATAGCGCATGCTGGAGAAAGACCAGTATTATCCCATCCCCTGATTACTTGACTGTCAATCGGCTGGAGGGAATATAACGATACGTGAAGATGTCGCACAAATTCGGGATACACCTGTTTGCCTTCGATACGGGAACCAAAACCGCCTTCCCATATGTGTCTGTACTTCTGAGGGTTTGTAGCCCTACAATGCTCCATTTCTAATCGCAACGTTTCAGGGAAAAATGGGTTATCTTTATACCCCACTTTTACTATGATTGCATTAGGCAGAGGGTTGACCATAAACCGCTGCCATGTGGGGTCTGTTTGAAAATCAGTGTTGAAGCTTATCCAAATCTCTGAGCCTTCTTTGCGAATCGTGGGTATTAACTTATCCCAGGAATCATCAGAAACACGCTGAGCTTCTTCGACCCAGCAGATATCGACACCCTCAATCGATTTCAGCCCGTCAGTGTTGTGTTTCAATCCTCGGAAGATAAAGTCAGAACCATTGCGCCCCTCAATACTCTTATCCGTTACAGTGAAAAAATCTTCCATGTCCATAAGTTTGATTTGTTCCTTGAGAATGGCATGAACTGAATCGGCTATTGTGTTTTGAATCTCACGGGTGCACATTACGCGGAGTTTGGTGCCTCTTGCTAGAATGAGTAAGACGCGAGCAAAGTTCCATGACTTCGCGGCTCCTCGACCACCATAGAAAATCTTGTACCGCGCAGGTAGAAATAGCGGTTGAAACTTATCAGGGATTTGAACTCTGGTTTCGAGCATTGTTACCTCCCACAAATTCGACTATGACTTTATGTTCAATAGGTCCGCTATCCGCTCCAGAGAGCTC
The DNA here is from genome assembly GCA_052146665.1 of Dissulfurispiraceae bacterium. Lineage (GTDB taxonomy): Bacteria > Nitrospirota > Thermodesulfovibrionia > Thermodesulfovibrionales > Dissulfurispiraceae > JBKQMP01. The sequence goes on along the minus strand of JBKQMP010000019.1, from coordinate 8,637 downwards.
AACTTCCCTGGGAAACAACTTTGATATTAGCCTGTAAAATTCTGCTCTGTTCCTTGACTGCTTAGCCCATACCGAAAGGGCATCCTTGCCGCCTATCTCCTCAAAAGCTTCTATAAAAGCACCTTTCAGCTGTGTAAACTTGTTAGGTGTTCCTTTGGGTCGACCTGAATTGCCGGGCTCAAATGGCTTCCCGCGTTTTTTGACGTTTTTTACGCCGTGGCTATTGTCCATATCTACCTCCATCCCTCCTTTTTATTACACTTTCTAATGTCAATCTGGTTCGTCTGTCCATAACCTTTTTTTCACCTCAAAGTAGATCCTCTCAGCCCTGCCCATGGCATCCTTGAATGCCGGGAGGTCTTCCCCGAACCATGCGTTATCCATCTCATTGATTGCTGCCTGTATCGCTGTGTACGACTTCTGGTCACGCAATTTAATCTCATCTGCTGTCAGTGAGCAAGCGCGCATCCTTTCGGCATGGGCATGAAAAAGATTATCAAATAGCGTACGTAGAGGGATAATCTTTCGTGACTCGATGAGGACAGCGGCTTTATCTTTAGGAAGCGCAATGACGACCCCGACTTTAAAGCTCTTACCGGCCTTGACGGTGAACGGTTCAATAACCGAGTATTTCATCCAACCTCCTCAATCTCGTTCGGTTCGATGTCATAGATTTTTTGGCCCCGATTCATGTTCCCTGAGTCCGAATTCATGTTCCCAGTTATCTCCTTTTGGTCATTTTGCTCGGAACGAGAATAAAAAGTTTCAATACAATCACTTATATCATTTTCAGGATTCTCGTTTTCTTGTTCTCGTAATATATTGGGAACAACGGAACAAGAATATTTAAAGGGGTCTCCCTTACCGCCTTTCCCAGTTCTTGTCACTTCTCCAGCTCTTACAAGTTCCCTGAGCGCTTTTCGCTTAATACCTGTTCGGCCCTCCACTTCTTCCATGATTGTCGGTTCTATGAGTGCATCATTTTGCCCCGTCAGAAAATCAAGCATTGTCTTTTGTATGGAAGTAATTTCTTCCTCGTCCCGTGATTTGCCTACAGTGATTACCCGTGCCTCTTTGTCAAAATTAAGGGTAGTTTCTTCCATGTCCGAGCCATAACGTTGTCTGGTCTGAATGGTTCTGTAATGATCGTGTTGCCGTATGAGTATAAGTGTATCCACGCTCGAAAATATGGCGGTAGAGCCTAATACTGAATCTCCGCCTTGCCGGTCTCCCTTGCCGGTGTGATGGACGCACAAGACATGCGCCCCAGTCGTCCGAGCAAGCTGTAAAAGTGGTTCAAGAGCGGCCGTTACAGCTACATAGTCGTTACCGTCCTTCACTTTAGCAAGTCGAAAAAGAGGGTCAATTACGATAAGCGCGGGCTTTATCTGTTCCGTAATCGCTCGTATTTGCAGAATAGCATCAACCGGCGCTGCACCGGCATAAATATAAATCTCCTCATGCCCTGCCGCGCCCATGTCCCGGAAGTGTCTCTTTACCTCTGCCCGTTTCTCTTCAAGAGCGTAATAAATTACAGGTCCCCTACTTGTTTCCCGGTCAAGGAAGGACTCACCACGTGCAAGCGAAAAGGCAAGGTTCCTGGCAATTGTGCTTTTCCCAACTTTGGGTTTTGATGCTAAAACAGAGAAGCCACCACTGGGGAGCATGTTTTCTACAGTCCAGGCAACGGCTTCATCGGGTTCTTTAAAGAGGTCAATAAGTTTTATTAGCGTCATTGGATTACTTTTTATTGAGTGGGTCACGGCCCTTGCGTGCTCTCTATTGTGTTTCTCTAATATCGAGTGAACCGTGCGTTCTACTTCTCCCCTGTCAAGTGGCGGAACGTTTTTCTCATTCCATAAATGCGCCATGTCAAGGCACTCTTCACGAGATAATCCGTCATGCGCCCATGATCCCGTAAGTCTGCATAAGCTCTCATTTCGATCCCCCTGTCTTACACCGCTGTAAAGCTCTTTTATCGGGGTCTTATATTGAGAAGTCTTTACAAGGATTATTTCGGGAAGCTCGGCAAGTGGAAAATCATCAAGGCCCTTGCCCTTTACCCATTCATATCTCTTACCCGATTCATGCATTGAGGGCGGTGCGACAACATAACCACCCTCACTCCTCAGGTCTATACCGGGAAGGTCATCACGCTTTTGAAAGTTTCCCGTTCCTTCTTTGTACTTGTAATAAGCATGATACCCAATCGGCTTGCCAGTCTTAGCTAACGGCGTTTTAGGAAAATTATTAGCTTTGGCATATTTCACAGCCCATGCCGTATCAAAATCAACAACACTCAAATTGGATAAGCGCCCGGTAACTATAGCGATGTTTCTCTTGCTGCCATTGCCAAACCATTTAATCAACTCAGCATCTGTTGCATACCTTTCCTGGTATGGTTTCCATGTGTGTCTTATTCGTCCCTCGTTGTCATATAAAGGGTTTCCGGACTCGTCTGTTTCAATAGGCAAAGCGCTACCGTCTGGAATTTTGCTTTCAGGCAAAAGAGGAAAAACGGAAAAACCACGGGCAACGTAATCACGGGCGATATCAAGAATGTTTTTACAAGCTGTCTGTTTATTTGTCATAGCCTACCTCTCGGCTCCAGGCCAACTTAAAGCGTCGCCCACACCTGTCACACCGGCAAAGGAAATCGACACCAAAGGGAACAGGAATTTTCTTCAGTCTGCTGAAATTGGTAGTGTTGCCGCATTTGCATTTAATCCCGTTGAAGAGGTCAGTTCTCATTGCCGTCTTTGTTGCTCAATGTCTGCGTCCCCATGGCATCCAAAGCAGTGAAACTGCTGTCGGGCCCTAGCAACTTTAAATGAAGGTTTTTTTCACCGTGAAGAGGGCAACAGGCCCACAGTTGACCGGCTCGTTTCTTCAACGTAATCCCTTGGTCTTCAAGTACGGTTATAATGTCTGGTTTATGGGTTATCATCTTTCCCTCCTCTTACTCGTGTCGTCTGTAAGCAACAGCTACTGCTCTGTGTAAGGACTTAAATAATGATGAAATTGTCCCAATTCCATGATTGAAAATCTCATCTCCTCCACGTTTCCTTTTTGTATTGAGAGTAACAATTATTTTTATGTTACTTATATATTTAAAAAAATACTATTTTTCCGCTTCGTTCTTTCTATCTTTATCGATTCCGGACAATTTCATAATCAAATTGAAAATGTGTTGTAGTTTTTGTTTATCCGATTTCCCAAGAGCTTGCGTTGAGGAAAGAATACGGGTGGCATCATCATAAAGAAACTTCATCTTCGCATTTCTCCCCCTCTCCATATCTTTGTATCCGAGAAGTATCTTCTCTCTGAGTTCTTCATCCATAACGTTTGAGAAAAGCAAAATCGTCATGATATGGTGTGCAACAACCTCCCACGCCCTGTCTCCGCTCTTCCTCACTTTTTCCATTTCCAGAAGACTAGTAACCTTAAGCCAAAGAGAGGTCTGTACCTCTTCTCCATACTCGGGGCTATCACTGAAAAGCTCTTCACACTGGGGAAGCATGCCTAACGTGGGATGAACTTCAAAACTTATTGGTCCACGACGCACAAGCCCATAAGACGTATCTACTACTCGCTGTGAAAAGTCACGAGCATTTTTAGAAAGACGTTTCTTGAATTCCTCCTCTGTCCTCCATTTCCGCAGCAATCCATATGATACGCCTGCAATTTCGGCTACCTTCTTCTTCTCCCAGTTGTATAAACACAGTAGCATTGCCTGATATTTCTTTAATGAGTATCCAATTTTGTCTCCTTTTGGTGTGCCTAGCCTTAAGGGTTCCAGGTATGCGTTTATTTTGTCGTTAATGAATCGGGAAAGAAGAGAGTCCAGCGGTTTGCCGGTGATAGAGGACACTGTTTTGATGCTCGTAAGTTTCTTGCTTTGCCTCATAGGTAACATTAGCATAAATGTTACTATTAAGAAATGTCAAGCCCTTCAGAACAGTAAGAATTAGCGCTTTCGGCCCATCGGCCTATTACCTCAAACTCGGAGCTTCACCTCTCATTGCATATTTTCTGACTTTCCAATGATAAGATCAACACTCAGCCCGCTGCTTGAGTTTTCGAAGAAGTTGTCAATCGCTTCGACGGCCTCATAAGAGAGATAACGCACTTCCTTATCAAGCCCGAGTTTCTTGAAAGCTGGTCTCTTCAACTGCTCAATAACCCGATTTTTCTTGCTGTTAGGAGCCACTATGAAAAGAGGATAATTAATGTTGGGCGCGATGACCTTCAGGTCAGCAAAGCGAAGCAAACCCGAATAAATCGCGGTCGAATGTTCGACTTCAAAGGCCGCGTCTATTCGAAATTCTTCTTTCCAGACTACATCAATATTTTCAACATACTTAGCAGGCATGTCTATTCCTGCTGAAAAAGATGACTCAAAGTCTCTAAATTGATATTCCCGAGATATTTTCTGCTGGTCATTGCGGGGAACCCAAACCTTTGAGCCTGTCTTTAGTCCAAGATGTATCAGCTTCCACTGTATTTTGACGTGATCGGAGAGCTCTTTCCCTTTCAGAATTTCTTCCACATCGTCGGTTTGCAGTGGAACTAAAACCTCTTCCGCCACCTTCAGGAGTTCTTGCTGCGGTTTCTCCTTATATGACTTTCCTTCTTTAATTCTCTGCAAAATCGAATAAAGGTCGTCATACTTCTCGTAAAACTCCTCGAGTTTGTTGGCTGCAACGCTTGTGAAGCCCTGTGGACGGTAATGCACCTCGTAGCCGAACAACCTGTTAGCTTCTGTGAAGGGCAAATCGATTTCGATAGAATTTGCAATGAAATAAATCAGGCTCCACGCCCTAAAATCGCCCACTCTCAGACTTTGCCATAACTCTTTTGACAGTTTCGCATTAATGGTTGCGGCTGCTATTTTGCCGAGGAGTTTGATCGTGTCGCCTTCAACAATGAGAATGTCGTCACCAGGAACCATTTTTGAAAAACGAGCTCTATTACCCGGTTTATCCTCCGATCCCCAAACAGCAATAGGCTTGATGCCGAAGAGATTTCTTAGAGTATTCTGAAGATTTCTATCAATATGTCTAAAAATGCGCTCCTGCGGAACCTTATTCTTTATGGTGTCCTGGTAGTGCACCATCTGTTCAGGATTGCCAGGCGCCATATAAACTATAAAGATGTTTTTCATATTAGAAATCGCTGTATTTTTTCGCCGTATTCTTCGCCTTCTCAGCTGGATACTTCTGTTCGTTCACCCGAATTTTGTTCAATATGATGTCTTTTATAGGAAGCTTGTGTTTTCTAGCAAGTAATAGAGCAAAGATTAGGATATCGGCCAGTTCTTCCTTGAGATTTTCGACGTTAACCTCCTCAGGCTTTTTCCAGAGAAATAGTTCATTCAATTCTGCTGCTTCGATTGATAAAGCTAAAGCTAGGTCTTTTGAGTTGTGGAACTGTTCCCAATTACGTGCGTCTCTGAACTGGATCAGCAAATCGGTGAGTTCTTCAATCTCAGATTTTGTGTTGTCGTTCATAGGTACTCAGGAATGCATCTCATTTTACTCCCCGTCTATTTCTTCACAAGCTTTCACACCGTACTGTTTTTAAACACTTCAACAGTATATCTCTTTCTAACAGTGTTCCTCAATTATTTAAATATATTTCCGGTGCGGAGTTGCGTGAACTAGAAAATCAGCGAGGACCTTTATGAATCAAGGGTTCACCTACTTATCCTCACTTTATCTGGAAGTTGGCATTGCTTGTATCATTATAGGCAGAGTTCGTGGTACTGATTATCATGATCTTGTAGTCAGTACCCTTTGCCTGCCCAGAGGGGATAGTCCATCTGTATGAGCCACTCCCACCGCTTCCGATTGACGTACTCGAAGTTATTGTACTTACCACAATCCCTGTCTTCAGAAGCTGGATCATTACCGCAGTGCCTGGGTTGCCAGTGTATGTCCACGTAATTGTATGCTGAGTCCCTGCCCGCCAAGACTCCCCGCCGTTAGGTACTGTTACCGTTATCCCTGGAGGAGGAGAAACGATCGAGAAGGTGCCATTACTTACATCACTGTAAGCAGCATTAATTGTACTCGTGACCCTTATCTTATAATCATTGGCAGGCTGTTGAGTTATATGCCATACATAGGATCCCTGACCACTGGAACCACTTGAGGTCTTCGAAGTGAGAGTAGCGACAACTGAGCCATTCTCCAAAAGCTCTATTTTGACATTACGTCCAATATTTCCCTGATATATCCACTTTATGGTCTGCTTCGATCCGGTACCCCATGATTCACCGCCATTTGGCGAGGTAACTGTGATATAAGTGAGCACAAAAGTGACAGCGATAGTATGGTTGCTAGTCACACTGTTGAAGGCATACTCACTTACCGCTCCAACAGAAGTCCCATCAACCACCACGTCCTGAATGCCGTAATAGTTGTTAGGTGTAATTGTATAATTCTGGCTCCCTCCATAATTCAGGGTGGTCACACCAGGATGACTGATCGTACCTCCTGATCCTGCAGTGGCGGTGATGGTATATGTATTAAGGGTAAAGCTCGCAGTCACTGTTTTATTATTAGACAATGAAATACTGCAGGTATTGCCTGAACTGACAGTACAGCCTGACCATGTTGTATAAGAGCCTACTGCCGGAACTGCAGTCAAAGTAACAGAGTCACCTTGGTCATGTTGCTCTGCACAGGTGCCCGAGACACTGCCGCTTGCAGCAATCTGGCAATTGATACTATTACCCCCAGTTAGAGTACCAGTCGAGTTGCTAGGACTCCCAGCAACAGTGAGGGTCACAATACAAGCGTCCCAGCAATCCTGATCCCATATCATGCTATCCCAAAGACTGGCAGCAGAAGCAACAGAAGACAAAAGCAACAAGATGACTGTCAATATTATTCTTTTCATTTTACCCTCACATGGTCAGAAGCATAGCCATCTGACCGCTATCTTCTTTCGATTGTGAAGGGTGGTACAAAGGAAGAGGAACTCACACCTGTTACTGTCGGATCATTAGGGGTTAATGGGTAGCCATAATAGCCAGACCCTCCAGCATTGCAGGTCGTACCCCAGCCAACACTCAATGGAGGACCAAGGGCAATATATGTTGCGTTGTGGCTGATATAAAATAGTGAAGGGCCACTCATGGTTTGGATTAAATAAACTGATCCCCTCATAAATGCCCAAGGGACAATATCGTAATTGAGATAGGCAGAGCCTGTACAATCATTTGATTGGTAAGTAACTCCCCCGCCGGGCTGCCACACACTACCGTCCCTCTCGGTAACAAGAAACCAATATCCTTGTGAGCTAAGAACTATGGCCCAATACTGGACAAAACCCATAAAAGTGCCAATCTCGACACCATTAGATTTAACAACAAGGTTTCCATAGTTAACGAACTGAAAATTCTCATTGACCTGAGCTGATTGAGCGGTTGTTCCAGGAGAAAATTCATTTGGCACTTCCGCAAAAGCAACAGGAGCAAAAATAAGGCAAGATGCAACCGAGACAAGGCGCACGAAACCTAATGCTGATGATACCATGACTCTTTTCTTATTTTTATCAGCTATAAGGGCTATTGATTGCATATCACTGCCTCCTATGACATTCCCTTTTTTCAGAGTATAGCCCTCTTCAATATGCTTGTCAATTTATTGTAAGCGTCCACTACATATGAGAAAAAGAGAGGGGTTTATAGAATCGTCACATTTTTTCAGCCCTTATATTTATTAAAATCATTCTGTATTATTGCCTCGCCAATCCCTGGCAAGAATAAGAGTAATAAAAAATAGTGTCCGGCATCCTTTGTCCCGGTCATCGCTGGCACGTAGTCGGCAAATTTCCACAACAAAAAGAGCCTGGTGAAAAACATAGCAATAATCAACAAACCCGAAATCGGAAGGAACACTTGTGTCAGCAAATGCCAAAAGATACCATCAAACGAATTTTGAAAAGCATATACGATTACAGCGGGAAGAATAACAACAAAAACCATAACCCTTAATACTTTAAAAGTAGTCAAAATTCCAGGCGGTATTTTTATCCCACTTTTAACCATGCCATCAGCCGTTTGGGCATACCACACAAACGCATACATCAAACCTGTCATCCAAATTAATAAGAAAACTAAGAGCGGATGCCGATATGTCATTGCATATTCTTCCCTTCGCTGTCTGTTTTTTTTTTAAGAAATCCAATACATGATTCCATCTGAAGTAAATTCGCCATTATTTACGTCTATTCCTTAAACTGGATATAAGATAACAGATACCAGCAATAGCTATTGCTATACAGTATAAGGTCGCAGGAATTCTCATTGCCGAATTCGTCACAATGTAACCCGTATCTATCGCCCATGCACCAGCTAAAAAAAGTGGAATGCCTACCAACAGAACTAATTTTTCTTCCATGCCTCATATTCTTACTGAGATTTCTTTTCTGGCATAGCTGTCTGCTTTTCTAGTCAAAATGGTACACCACAAGGAAGGGCTTGTCAATTATCATGCATAAGTCCCAGCGATTCCTTAACAATAACCTCAAGGCGAATAAAGAAGAGCTAACGGAGCTATTTTCGGATGGGAGCAGATTCGGGCTGAATAGGTAGAGGTAAAATCAGGCGCCAAGGGAGTAGTTTTAGGC